>JBAVZX010000783.1:0-2784 GCA_049589015.1 Phormidium sp.
CTATCTCCAGAGTAGATTTTTGATCGTTAACGCAATCCAAATCGATCGCTTATATCTGAGAAACCTGGAGGACATTGAAATTTACCATTAACCAATTTCGGCATTACTTTAGATGTATTACAAATACCTTTAATGAATTTTAATCCAGAAGGTTCAGACCGATCCGAGATCGCAAAAATTGTGGCATTGTAATCATCAAAGGGTTTGTTGTTTAAGACACTGGCTGGTAATGGTAAACTAGCTACGTCAGCCTCTATAATGAATGGAAATTGATACCCACCTATATCTTCACGAAGAATTAGTTCCTCTGGTTTATTACCAAATTCGTTAACAATACTTATTTCTATCTCTCCTAATTCTTGCCAATTATTAGCAAATCGTTTATGTTTGTAGTAAAAGGCTTGTTGATTTTCAAAAAAATACTTAACTGCGTATTTATATTTATCACTAAATAAGGGATAATTTATCTTTTCCTGGCGATAATGATAATAAAATGAAGGAAACGAGTCTATAGAAAAAGGTAAAAGAACGAATGCAAACATCAGGTAACTAACTAGGTTGCCAGCAAAAGCAGCCTGTATTATTTTAAATAATGGTATTCTTCGTTGCAAAAAGCCAATATATATCATCGATTCAAAGAGCCAAGAAATCAGGAAATTAACTATCAAAAATACCCCTACGAATCCAGTGCTACTATAGTTATTATAAATATAATTGTTATAGACAAAAGGTATTCCTATTATAGAACTAGCAATATTAGCCAATAGCACTCCTATTAATAGCCTATAAAAATTAATAGTAATTCTATTAAACTTTAAAAACAGCCAAATAACGAGTAGCTCAATGGGAATAATGCAAAGTACAATTAATAGGCTACCCGTTAATGATAATGATAAAAGTTTTTGTTTGACCACAAAGTAAGGAACAATAAAATTGGCCAGCACTAAGCTACTCAACATCAATTCATGCAGCATCTGATTCTCCTTGGTGTTATTAAGATGAAGGACTGATTTAAAAGAAAAAAAGTTGATTCAGTTGATTAACTAGGGTTTTTATCCAGAGTCTAGTCGGTTTTTATTTCGTTCACTAAACCAAAAGAAACCATATTTTTTACCTTCTCTCCCTTCCCTCGCAGGGAAGAGGGTTAGGGGAATTAGCTTTTTCCTTTGAGAGTAGGTACTCCTTCCAAAAAAGAACCGCTAAGAAGCAAAACAGTTTGCGGATCTAATTTACCAGTAACTTGCAAACCCACATTTTTTTGAAAGCGGTTAATAGCTGAATTTAATTCTGCTTCACCTTGAATTTTATCACCCAATTTCTGAAGATAAGAAACAGCTTGGGAAGCAGTTATTGAGATATCTTGAGGGCGAAAAATTGGGAGATATTGTTTCCGCCAATCTTTTTCAAATTGTTGGCGATCGATCTCGTTAATTATTCCTATAGTTGGCTCCCCAATTATAGCCTTATTACCATTGAAACCTAACAAAGCTACTGCATGAGGAATGACGTTATCTCCATCTCTAAACCAAACGCCCAACACACCAGGACGATTGATTAATTGCATTTGCTCCCAAGTAGTTTCTAATTCAATTCCATCCATACCAAAAGAGCGAATTGCTATTAATAATTGCCCCATGGAAGTACCTAAGCGACTCGTTTCCGCCAAACGAGCAACACTTGATTCAGTTGCATTTATTCCCCAAATTCGCAACACCGTAGCTAATGCAGATGGCGCACAACTGCTAGCCGAAGATTGTCTAAATACGCCATTAGGTTGCAAGTTATCTTGTAAAGAAGCGTAAATGGGAGATATAAAGTAAGATTCAATACCAGTAAAACTGCCCAATCCTAGCGAGCAAATTAATATTACACCTACTACTTGAATCAGGGAAGTATACCGACTGATGGTAAAAGCTATGCCGCCGATAAATAGCAGCAAAAGACGTATAATTGTCCAAGTTACTCGCAAACTATAGAAACGCCACTCAACAGGTAAGGTTGGCAATTCAGGAACTAAAAAAGCTAATAATAGCAAACCTAAATAACCGAATAAAAAGGCGATTAACAAGTGAATTTTGCCTTTAAAAATGTCCTTAGTATTTACGTCATTTCGCAATACTATTCGTCCGATGCGTTGTCCTAAAACGAATAACCAAGAACCTAAAATTATTGTAATTAGCGTTTCTATTAGCATATCGGTTAATAGTAGAATTTGCACTAAAAAACTCTTTCTGTTTTCTATTTAAACAGATACTTTATTGAGTTCTTAACTGACTTCTTTTAGATCTCATCGACTTTGGAGGTTTCTGGAGTGTAGGGACACGGCATAATTAAAACTTTGGATCACCGACATGATTTAATGATGCCGTATCCCTACAGCATAATTGACTCTCACTTTATCATCTGAGTCCTTTTGTTCCTCCACCGCAAATAAATTCATTGGCAAGAATTTTTGGTGTTTGCAGAATATATTGACCAGCAGTTTCAGCTTCACATACCACCGCCTGTGGTGTGAAATCTCCCCCTTCTAATGGACTTACTAAAACTACACCGCCAATATAAGCTTTCACAGCTGGATTCTTAGGTATAGCAAAACTAAATGCTGCTCTCTCAGTGACGCGAATAACATACTTGTACATAGCTGTCTCAGTTCTAATGCCAACACCTAACTCCTCCCAAGATTCAGTAAACTTACCGTTTTCTGTATAGTAAGCTTGCTGTGTTTTGTTGATTGAGGAAGTATATTGTTTGCCCTCCGCTTGTTTGGCTTTATTCGCTTGACTT
>JBAVZX010000784.1:0-7063 GCA_049589015.1 Phormidium sp.
GTGATGTACCTTTATTGCGTCCTCAAACAATTAAAAATTTAATCGAAACTCACAAACAAAATAAAAACTCTGCCACTTTGTTGACTGCACATTTACCCAATCCCCAAGGGTATGGCCGAGTATTTTGTAACGATCAAAACCTCATTAAACAAATAGTGGAAGACCGAGATTGTACCGCCGCCCAAAAGCAAAATAACCGCATTAATGCCGGAGTTTACTGCTTTCATTGGCCCGATTTAGCTAAGATATTACCAAATTTAAAAGCTGACAACAACCAAAAGGAATATTATTTAACTGATGCCGTCAATGAACTGATGCCAGTGATGGCAGTTGATGTGGAAGATTATGAGGAAATTATCGGCATTAACGATCGCAAACAATTAGCAGTAGTCCATCAAATATTGCAGGACAGAGTTAAAGATTATTGGATGACTGCTGGAGTAACTTTAATAGATCCTGATAGTACCACAATTGATGACACAGTAGAAATCCAACCCGACGTAATTATTGAACCGCAAACACATTTAAGAGGCAAAACTGAAATTGGTACAGGTAGTAGAATTGGCCCCGGTTGTTTAATTGAAAATAGTCAAATTGGCGAAAATGTTACGGCACTTTATTCAGTAATTACTGATAGCGTAGTTCAATCAGGCTCAAGAATTGGCCCATACACTCATTTGCGCGGTCATGTAAAAGTCGGGGAAAATTGTCGGATTGGCAATTTTGTGGAACTGAAAAATACCCAATTGGGAAATAAGACTAATGTCGCTCATTTATCTTATTTAGGAGATGCTACATTAGGCGAAAAAGTGAATATTGGGGCGGGGACAATTACTGCTAATTATGATGGGGTGAACAAACATCCTACTACGATTGGCGATCGCACAAAAACAGGTTCCAACAGCGTATTAGTCGCCCCCATAACTCTAGGTTCAGATGTGACAATTGCCGCAGGTTCCACAGTCACCGAAAACGTCCCCGATGATAGTTTAGTAGTAGCTCGTTCTCGGCAAGTAGTCAAACCTGGTTGGCGGTTAAAAACTAATCAAGACACCGAGAAAAGTTAGAAATTTAGTCATTGGTCATTGGTCATTGGTCATTTGTAAAATTTCAGCCATCAAAGATTGAATTAGATATTTACCAAATTAACGACCAATGACTAATGACTCATAAATTACTAGAGCATGAATAAAAAACAAGATTGATGTTTCCCAGTATTCCCTACCGGGAAACAGAAACTCAGCAACCGAACATTGTGTTAAGCTGCTGAGAGATGTTTAAACGGACGATTTTTTAACTGTTGATACAACTCTTCTGCATAAGCATCAAGTTGTGGAGTTGTCATTGCTTTGAGAATGCGTTGATTGCTCTTGGGAATTCCCAGCTGTTCATGCAACTGCATAATATCTTGCATTAGAAAATTACGTCTCTCATCATCTCGTCGTTCCTGAATTTGCTGGGTTTCCGCCTTTAGGACAGTAATCACTGTTTCTAGAAATGTAATCACTGTTTTCAGAAATGTAGTTACTTCCGCCAGAGAATTAGCACGGAAGACAAGAGTCTTTAGTAACTCAACTAATGATGAGTTATCATGGTTTGGAGTATTTTTCATTTTTCGCTCCTGTTAAATTTTCAATTTGGGAGAATTAAATCAAGTTAACACCCTGCCCCAAAAGCAACTGTCCTAAAAGCAACTGGGAAAGGTTAACCAAATCAAAAGGCATTCCAGCAGCCACTGGAGTGTCTTCTTTTTATTTGGCTTAAAATTTTTATAACAAAAACTCCATTCTTAGTCAAGTTAGTGAAGTTTAAGTTTTGTAAAGTATTCTTTTATTAAATAAGCGCATATATCATCAACGTGATACTGTAAAAAAAGACAAACTGGATTTATCACCAGTCCACACATAGGAAGACAGACAAAAATGATCCAAAAAGAGGATTTCGAGCAGCGTCTAAAGGACTTGGGCTGCTCACGGTACACACTAGCCAAGATTTTTTCGGAATATCGAGCCGCCGGAGGGGATGTTTCCCCAGCTTCGCGATATCACAGTTCCATTAGTAAAGCAATAGAGAATCCCGGTAAATCTAGATTGGAAACAATTGAAGATATTGTTCAGGTTCTCAACGGAGAGCTAACTATCTTATGGGAACCAGGAAAAATAGTTACTGTTCGTCTAGAGGATGAAACGATAGAAGCTTTAAAACAGAGAGCCGACAATGAAGGAAAGACTATTAATGACATAGCCAAGCAACTCTTGTTACAAGCACTTTTAGGACTTCCCGCGCAGAAGTCTAAACAAGTTACTAATTTGGTAATGGGTGAAGAAGCTAAGATTTGTCGCTCTTTTCATCCTGTTATTGCATCTGCTTACGCTGCTGTACATCAATGGTTAACTGAAATCCCAGAAGCAAAGGGATATAAAGAACTTGACTATTCAAAAGATATTTCAGACTGCTTAAATAAAACTGATTTAAAAAGTGTCGGATTTCAGTTTTACACACTATTTCCACGTTATTATTTTCAAGCAGTTCATATTTTAGATAATGTTATTGAATCAAACAGATTACTGAATAGACTGAGATATAACCCACGCATTTACTTACTAGATATTGGTTGTGCGATGGGTGCTGCGACGGCTGGATTTATTGACAGAATTTTAACTTTACCAAAAGATGATATTCAATCAAAAAAAATAGAAATTATTTGTGTAGGTATAGATCCAAATATTTATGGCTATGCTATTTATCAGAAATTGATGCAGGAATTACAAGAAAAGATTCACCCATTTAATATTAACTTGGATTTTAAAGCAATTAATCAGCCTCTTGCGCCAGCTATTCTCAGTACAATTAGCCACTTACAAAACAAGATAAATGATAAAAACGCTGCGGCAAAAGCTATCTCTAACCTTTTTATCATGCAGCTTGATTTAGCCTCATCTATTAGTCAAGATGACATTTTAGAAAGAGAAAGAAATAAAAAACTGAAAGCTTTAGGATTAGCACCAGAAAGTGATACAGAGCTAGAGAAAGATTTTTGGCAAAATGAAGCACTATCCATAAAAAGGTTATTGGAGGAAGTACCCGTTGAAAAATTGCATCTAACGAATATAGGAACAAAAAACTTAGAAAATTCTCTAAAAGCAATTATTCAAATTAGTGACATCAGTGAAGGAATCAATGCTATAGGCGAAGCGCTTGATAAGTTCATTGGTAAAACCCATAAAATTTCTTCTGTTATTGAAGGCCAACAATCAGTTTATTTTGAAAATCCGGTTAATAGTTATTGGCAAGAACAACATATTTTAAATCATGTTGCTCAGTTTAATGCTGTTTGTCAAACAATAAAAAATAGTGAACTTGAGGAAGACAACGAATGGAATAAATTAATCAGTTTGGAAAATCTAGAGTTAGCTTGGGTTAAAGCTAGAAATAACCTATTCAATGAATCTTTTTATGATGAGGTAGAAATTCGGTTATTTGAAAATAATCTGGATGAGAACTTGCAGATACTTGTTGATAACTTAGCTGACAGGTTATATTCAGATAATTTACTACCGTCCAATCAAGATATTGACTATAAATTCGTCAAAAGTAGGTCAAAAGGTCGTCCAAAACAGCTAACTCGTTTAGAAGAAGAAATATTGGCTATTGCTATTATGCTAACGATTGGGGATAAACACAACCAAGATTTTCATTCCTATCAACTTAATTTGGAACAAACAGAAGATCTATATGAAAACTACTTTCCTGGCTATAAGAAATTTTTAAAAGCATCAAGAGAAAGTGCTAATAGCCATCCCAAAGGTGCTGTTTTAAGAACTGACATACAATCGTATTATGTCAAAGTTATTCAAGAACAGTTACTTGATATTACTGAAAGAGAATTACAAATTAGCAGTCAACGTATTAAGTGGTTACTGAGGAAAATGATCCAAAAAAATTTGGATGGACATGAAAATGGTAGAGGACTTAAACAAGGAACTTTGACATCTGGTTTTTATGCAAATTTGTATCTGAAAGCAGTTGAGGATTATTTTTCTAAGGAACCGAAATGGACACAGAAAATCAAAGGTAATTTTCATCGTTATGTTGATGATATTATTGCAGTTGTTCCGAGTGGTAGTGATCTTGAACCACTGGAAATAGACTTGCAAAATAAACTCAGCGAACTAGGACTGAATCTTAATAAAGATAAAACTGAGCATTATCAGAAAATATCAGATTTTTTACCAAGTACAGAATTAGATACTGATTTAGATAAACTAAATAAGGAATTTAATCTAATGCTTTATCCGTTATGGATAATGAATTATGATTACCGCACTGAGTTTGAGTTGGCTAATAGCAGTCATGATGAAAAATATTGGTGGAAGCTGATCAAAATCTATCAGCATTGTTTATATTCTCTGGGAATTTATGTGCCAGAAATACGATTAAGTCGGAAAATATATCAAAAATTAACCTCAAATAAATTAAATGTTAAACAGCAATTAGATTTCCCATCTTTTCCTACTAATGATAACTTTATCATCATTTCTAAATGGTGCAGTCAATTTCAAGAATTGAATCGTACTTGGATGTATCGAAGAAAAAGGCTCAAATCTGATATTGTTAAACTTTTTCAGGTCAGCTTAAAAGAACTACAAGCTATCACAGCAATTATTAAGGAACAATCTGATGTTCTTAGTGAAAAAGAAAAGCGGGAATTAAATATAGAAAGGAGAAAATTAGAAACTCGAATCAGATCATCTGTAAATAAATTACTAATTTTAGGATTTGATCAAGTTTGGCAAGAAATAGTTGACCTCATTTGTGATCCAGATTTATTTGTAATCCGTGATTTACTTGATGTGATAATTGGTTTAGCTTCTCAAGGGCATTCAGATGCTATTAAACAACTATGGGAATACTATCGAAAAATCGCAACTGAAGAATCCAGTGAATATGTCCGTGCTATTATACTCGAATCATTTCGCTTTTTACCAATACTTGAATTAGATGATTGGCAATTAATATTTGACTGTTCAACAGCAGCTAAATCTAAGATTGAAAAACTGAAAGCAACAGAAACTTGGCTATATTTAGGGCAGCTTGCTAAACCTTATGTACAACCTCAACATTTGCAAAATATTGCCAATGCTTTAAAAAGTGATCCTCCTCCATTTACGCGACTCAAGAAAAACTACATTTTAATTTTGGGAATGTACAATTACGACTTGCCAGATAATATTCCCCTTACAGATGAAGAGAAAAATGATTATTTGATCAAAGATGCTTTAAAACTTGCAGAATCAGGAAAAGTTTCCGAACTATTCAAAGAAGTTGAACCCGCAAGAGTTAGACAATATTACAATCCGAAACAACAATCAGTTACCAAAGATAAACAATATTCACTATAAAAACCATCATACTTTCCATGTCACAAACTCAACCAAACCCAGAACAACGAAAAATCATCAACCATATCAACGGAGCAATTTTAGTTCTTGCTCCTGTGGGAACTGGTAAAACCCGTGTTTTATCATCAAGAGTAGTTCAAGCGATTAATAGTGGTATTCCTCCTGAAAAAATCCTCTGTTTAACTTTCACTAACCGCGCTGCTAAAGAAATGCAACAACGGTTAGCACAAATGTGTCCTCAAGAATTTCGCCATATCACAATCAAAACTTTTCATAGTTTGTGTACTTCCATGCTTAGAATAGAGGCTCGGCAAATTGGATTACCCGCAGATTTTGTAGTTTATGATGATGCTGATTGTCTGGGAATAATTAAAGATATTTTCGGATTAAGTGAGCATCAAGAACTTCAAAATAAATTCTCTCAAGTATCTAATTGTAAACTCAAAGCAAGTCATTTCCAATTATCTCCCAATTATCCTTTAGAAAAGCTGTTTGCCTCTTTAGGAATACGTGAAGCACAATTAGCTAGTCAATACCAAGCTACTCTTCAAGAACGTCATGCTTTGGATTTTGCTGACTTAATTTTTTATGTGCGCTCAATGCTTTATTCCTATCCAGAAATTAGACAAAGATGGGAGAAACGTTTTGATTTTATTCAAGTTGATGAAGTACAAGATACTCATCTATCGGAATATGAAATTGTCCGTTGTTTAGCTTCTCGTACTGGCAATATTGCCATGATAGGGGATTTAGATCAAACTATTTACGAGTGGAGAGGTTCGGAACCAGAAAAAGTTATCAGTCAATTTAAACAAGAGTTTCAACCTCAAGAATATTCTTTAACTTGGAACTACCGAGCTACCAAAACTTTACTTAATGCTGCTTCTGCTTTTGCTGACTCTTTTACACACAGATACACAAAAATTACTCCTGCACCTACTTGTGAGGTTGGTGAATTAATTCCAGTTTATGCGGCAAAAAATGAATTGGATGAAGCTCGATGGATTGCCACACAGATTCAAACATTAGCTAACAATGAACCCAGTTTTGCCTATAACCGACTTGCGGTTTTAACTCGCAATCATAAACGCATTGAGGTAATTAGTAAAGTATTAGAAAATTTCAATATTCCCTGTGTAACAGTTGAGCAGCATCAATTCTTTATGCGTCAGGAAGTTAAAGATGCTCTGGCTTATCTGCGGTTAATTTTAAATCCTTTTGATACAGGTTCAATGCTGAGGATGTTATTACGTCTCAGTCGAGGAATTGGTTCTGTCACCATTGAAAATGTCATTAAAGAGGGGGAAGCTTGTGGGTTTAAACTCACGGATATGGCATCTACTCAAACCTTTATAGATGGCGACCCTTTTAGTAGTTTGCTAAGAGCTTATAATGAGGGAACGATTGTTGTTTTTGATGTGGAAACAACCGGGTTTTCAGCAAGTGAGGATGAAGTTGTCGAAATTGCTGCTGCTAAATTAGTTAAGGGTAAGCTAGAAGATGAATTTCATTCCTATATTGCTAATACTGTTCCAGTGGGAGAATCAGAACAAATACATGGTTATAGCGATAAATTCCTAGCGGCGAATGGCAAACCTGCATTTGCCGTTTTTCAGGAATTTTTAAGCTTTGCTAAGGATGCTTTGTTAGTGGGACATAAT
>JBAVZX010000785.1:0-19350 GCA_049589015.1 Phormidium sp.
TCTGATGTATTCTTGGGTGAAATGTTTTAGCCCTTGAAGTTGTCCTTTGAGAGTTGAGGGGTATTGGGACATGATGCGCTCGCGGGCTGCTTTTTCATTTTGATTATTGGCAATTGATGCTAACATCATTTCGCCGGGATAGAACCTGGTACGCCAAAATCTTCCGCCTTTTTCAATTAGCCAGCAGGAGTAAAGGTCGGCAATTTTAGGGAAGAAGGCTTCGGTGGCGTTTCGATTAATAATTTGTGGGTCGTAACCTAGATGTTTTTGTGCGGCTGCTACGCCAGAATTGGTGATTCTTCCGGTGATTTTGTAGGTCATGTTTTGCATGATTTGAGCACCAGCCGCACATTCACAAATGGCATCGAAGTCTTGGCTTAAAAGTAGGACGGCTATGCCATCTTTTCTCCCAGTTGCACAAAGTTCGCCGACAACTGATGCAAATCCATCTTTCTTTAAAAGTACGCTTAATTCATCGCCAACAAATAAGCTTTTGGGATGAGAAAGTGCGTTACGAATGCAAGCGGTGTGGGCGTTAATTGCCATTAAATAAGCGTCTTGTTCGTTGGATAATCCTGATAAGGCGAAGAATTTAATTGCAGGTTCTGGTGAAAATGTGCTAGGTCTTCCTATTGCTTTTCCGATACGTGAGGTGAGTAAGGCGTTTCCTTGGCTGAGGATTTGGTTAATTGCCAGTTTGTCTAATTCTTCAAAGGATTTGAGGTTCAATCTTTCTTTACTACAGAATCTTAGTAAGTCTTGAAGAGTTGGCATTTGTTGCCATTCGGGGGATTGCCAACCTTTTTCAAATGCTCTATTATATCGAGCAATAATTTCTGGGTCTCTAAGGTAGATATCGAGCATTCTGAGGATAATGGAATCGACTCTTTGTGCTAGATGAGGATGGTGGATTTTTCCCATTGCTATTGCTAGTAATGCTTTTCGGATAAAATCTTTCCAAGATTCCATTCTGCGTTCTTTTTCTGTTTTGTCGAATTTGCGTAAGTCTGGCGGTTCTAATAAGTTGCTGGAACCTTGGCTGATGTCGTAATATGCACCTTGGTTGCCTAAAAGTTCGATGGCTGTTTTGAAGGTACTGTTACCGCCACTGCTAATATCCATTCCGACAACTGGGATGTTATTGGCTAAGGCTTCTACAGCAAAACGCCATCCTAAAACGCTTTTACCTGAACCTGATTCTCCGGTGATTAAGGCGCGGTTAATTTGTTCGTAAAATAAGTCGATGAAAATCGGTTTTCCACCCCGTTCTGTAATAAATTCGACTCCGGTTTTATCGATGTCGCGGGGAACGGTTAGTGGGAGAACTCCGGCGACAGTTTCGGTGTCTAAAGTAAGGCGACGTTCGCTGAAAAATGAGCCGCTATGTAGCAACCATTTCCAAGTAATGGGAAGACATTGTAACCAAATATCCCAGGCGATATTGCGTTCGCGAATAACTTTTGCAGTTCCGAAGCTATTAGATAAAATATTACAGGCTTGATTGAGTTCTTCGGAAGTATTGCGATAAACTAGAAAGGCTACTGCTGTATTTAAAGGTATGGCTCCTTTATAAAGTCTACGTTGTGCGTCAAAAGATTCTTCTTGTTTAATTTCTGCACCAATATCACGTCCTTGTCCTTTAGTTATAGCTCTGGTAGAAGCAGTTTTTGCTCCTTTGGCTTGTCGTGCTAAGTTATCATTAATGAGAACTTTGTTTCCGGCGCTAATTTCTACCCAAGCTTCGGTATCGTGGACGTAAGTTGAGGACATGACTTCCCAAATCCATTTTAATTGTTGTCGGGTATTTGTCCAGCCAGTAGGTGCGTCGTACATGGTTAAAACGCCGCATTCTTTGCCTTTTCCTGCTAAGTAAACGCGGTTGTTAGTTTGGCGATGTTCGGGACAGGAAGATATACCATTTATTCCTGAAATTAAGACGGTACAAATGTGTTTGTCGGTGGTTTTTTTCTCGCTGAGTTTGTAGCCTGTGGATGTTTCTGTTAATTTAACAATTTGAGGAATTGGTGGAGGTGTACTATTGTTAAATCTTTGCCAAAGCCATTCCCAAAGTTCGGTGGTGTTCATGGGAGTGATTTCTAATCCCATTTTGGTATTTAAGAGGATTTCCCAACGAATGAATCCTTGTTCAAAAGCGTTGAGTAGGAGTTTGGTGTAAAACTGTTCTTTATAGATTCGAGTGTTACCAGTAATTGTTCCGATAAGTGCATCCCACAAATTTTTTGCACCATCAATAGTTTTGCCAATCAAATCTCTGGATGTTTGTTCGCCTTCAGCATCGGCTGTCCATGTACAAAAAGCGATTTGTTCCCAGATTTGTCTGCTACCTTTATGGGTAAGTTGTTGAAGGCGGCGTTGTTCGTTTCGGATGAGTACGGAAATGGGTTTGAGGTTAGCAGTATCGGCTAAGTTTTCTAATTGTTTGCGTCGGGAAGTATCGTCGCTATAGCAACCCGTACAGAAGGTGATTTTTTCACCGGGAATGATGTCTTTCATTCCTTCTTCTATGGAAGTTGCCAAGCTGGATATTTCGTTTTTGAAGAGTAGGTTATGTAGTCCGTGAGTGCGAAATCCAAATATTAGTTGATAGCTAGAACCGTTATTGAGGAGCATTCCCGATATTTGTCTACCGTCTTTATCAATTTCGACTAAACAACAGAGGTTAATTTCATTTTGAAATGGCATAAATCGGTTATTTCCTCCAAATTGACTGGGGACGATTTTGGGTTTTAGTTTGATGCGGATTTGGGAATTGTCGGCTTTACCTTGAAGATGGGGAGGACGTAAGGAAGGGATGGGAGAAATGTAGAGATTGTCGCCGTTGCACCATTCGTCACCTGGAGGTTTGCGGAATTTGTCGGTGAATAAATGGGGTTGATTTCCAGTGAGAAGCCACCAGCTTGCGATTAACCAAAGCGAGACTGTAAAAAACCAGCCTAATCCTAAGTTGAAAAACCCCATTGTCAAGATGTATGAAATGATGGTTATGAAAAACCAGGGGGCGATTTGATTGGCAGGAATGAAGCCAATACTTGCTTGTTTTCCCAGGATTTTGTTGACTTTAATTAAGTCTTTTTCTGGGTCTTTAAAACTCATTTGTGACTCCTTTTAGTAGGGGGTAGGTGGTAGGGGGTAGGGGTTAGGGGTTATATCAAATCTGGGTTAGTTACCCCCGATATCTTCTCCTTCTTTCCTCTGCGTTCTCTGCGTCTCTGCGGTTCATTTATAAAGAGGGTTTTTAACCTGGATTTAGTATTAGGGGTTAAAACTCTACCCCATTCCCCAACACCTAACACCCAACACCCAACCCCTAAACTAGACTGTGGTACCGTTACCAACGAATAAGAAGGTGATAACATCGATGGCGATAACGATGCCAAATGCTAAGGCAATTTGAGTTACAATTGGTCGCCAATCATTACCTTGTTGTGCTTGGTTATAGGCGAATAAAGCGGCGGCGGCTACTAATAGGAGAAATATGCCTCGGATGGCATTGAAAATTAGGGCAATTGTTGTCGCATCAATGGCTGTTCCACCTCCAGCTGCACCCGCTTGAGTTGCTAAGTTGGTCATAAATTGTTGTAAACCACTTAAGAAAAGGGCTTGGGCGGGAGTTTGGAAGTTAGTGAGTAAAGCTGTCACTGTAATTATGGCGGTAGCTAAATGCCAATAGCGAATTTTACTACCTAATAGTTTTTCCAGAATGGGAACAGTTTGGCTAATCTGCCAAAGGGCAAAAAATAGTAAGGTAGCACAACTGAATACGCTGACAAATAAAGGTTGAACGAGGGTTAAGTAAATGGTTGCGATTAAGCAAATTGCGATGAAGATTAAGTCAGCAGTATTTAGTTGAAATTTCCGCATTAATTGGTTGAATGGATGGCGGTTGTGCATTGGTTTTCTCCTGAATTAAGTTAAGCTTGTAGTTCGTTTTCGTCTTCTTTTGACCGTTCTGGTGAGTTATGTCGGCGGTGGTGTTTTTCTTTCTCTGGGGAACCGACTAGAGATTCCATTTCGGCAATGGAAATGTGGCATTCTCGAATGTCTGGAGGTTTTCCTTTGACCAGAATGGCATCGAAGACTTGGGCATCGTTTTGGCGGGGGTTGGTTCCGATTAGTTGTTGGGAACCATCGGGCAAATCCAAGATTTCAAACTCGTATTTGACTGCCCCAGGCGTACCATCTTCCCGGCGCGGTTCTCGCCAGGGAAATACGGGGTCTTTTTCGCCACTGAAGCGTTTGGGAAAGGTGTTTTGAAGTTTATCAACCAGTGTTTGAGCAGTTGCTAAGGTGTCGTATTCTGGTTCTGATTGAGGTAATTTGAAGATGGCTTCTTTTTCTTCTGGTGTTAGTTTGTCTTGGGCGATTTTCCAGCGTTCGCCTTCTTTGGTTGCAGAGAATATTTCGTTACCATCGCTACCATTAATAGCAACATTAACTTTGTTATTTTCGGCTGTTACATAGAGAATACCGCCATCATCAAACATGATGCCTGATTGTGGGGATTGTCCGGTGGCGAAAGCATAGTTAACTAAGCAATCTGCAACTGCTTCTTGTTGTTGTTGTACTTTGGTTTGAGTCACGATTTTGGTCAGAAGGTCTTCTGGTTCGTCTTCTATGGGGGCTAGATTAGGTGTGGTAATTTCAGGCACGGATGTTTTTGGATTAGTCTGTTCAAGGGATGGGTTAATGGTGATTTTTTGCTCTAGTTCATCTACGATTGTTTCTAGGCGGTCTAGTCTTTTTGACAAGTTGCCTAAATATTTTTGAATTTGGTCTAGTTGTTGGCTGATGTTGCCCTCTTTATCTATCTGTAGAGGTGGCGATTGTTTGTATTTGGGGTCGAGTTTTTGTCCTAAATTGTCAATTTTTTCTCCTATTTGAACGGCGCTGGATTGAGTAGGAGCGATAATAATTTCATCAGTGTTAATATGGTGCGAACCGTTTCTTTTGGCGCGTTCTTCTATTTCGAGTTTTTCTGGGTGAGTTGTAGCAGGGGGTTCTAATACCTGTTTAGTACGTTCGGCAAGTCTTTCGGTGCGATCGTCTATTGCCTTCATATCTGCAATGACATCGGCTTGCTGTACGCGAACAGAAACGTGATCGGTTCGTTGGTTTAAGGAGTCAATTTGTTCGAGAATGTCTTCTAGTTTGTTAGCTTGTTCTTTCTCTCTTGCTTGTTGGATATAATCGATTAGGTCGTTAATAGTTTTCGCGCCAATTAAACCGATTAAAGTTGCACTTTGAACGGTTAAACCAGTTACGGTGATGCCGTTGATTTCGCTGCCTCTAGTGGTGGCGATTTCTCCCTGATGTTCGGTTTCTTTGAGGACGGTTTCTAGTGAGTCAAGTAGGGGATATTTTGTTTCTGATTGTTGGGGTTCGGCGTTGTTAATTGATTTTTGGGTGTGACGATTTTTAGCAATCTTACCCAATACTCCAGTTGTTATCGGAGTATCTTCGTCCTCGGATAGTAGTTGGTCAATATCATCCTCTTCCTGCTTTGGTGATTGTTTGGTATTTTGGCGAGAAGGCGGTGATTTCGATTTAGATATTTTGCTGGCTGTTTTATTGGGTTTGGGCAGTTCTTCATCTTCTTCTAGATCGGTTAAATCGTCGTCTAAATCTTCTGAAAGTTCGTCATCTTCTAATTCATCGCTGGCTTCCAGTCCGATTAATTCCATTACATGAGATGGAGTGTAGTAGTTGTTATTTTCTTTAGTTTCTACTCCTGCTTGTTTGAGATTTTTTACTAAATAAACACCACTGGTTCTTAGGCTGGGGTCTTTAGTTAAGTAGAATACAAAGCCGGAAATTTCATCACCTTTTCCTTCGGCAACTAAGTCTACGCTGATACTGGCTTTTTGATTTCCAGATTCGTTGATTCTGTCAGGACGTTTGTTGAAGGATTCAATGAAGTTTTTGAAGTCTTCCCAGTCTTCTATACCGCCTTCTTCTTGGATTGATTCGATGGCAGCATCGAGTGTTTCTTGAATATGTTCTAGTCTTTTGACGTGCTTGGTTTCTGTGGCTGTTAGGACAGACCAATCGCGTTTTTGGGTGGAAAATTGTCTGGGTTTATTTGTGGATTTGGTAGGCATTGATTAGAAGTAGTTATGTAGTGCGATTGATTGCTTTTATTTTCAGCAATAGTGGTGGGAATAAGGCTGTTTCTTTCGGTTTATGTTTTGTTCGGTCAGAAGTTGGATAAATGGAATGTATCGGAATGGGGTGTATCATCCACTTGGCTGGTTGTGTACACAAGTTAAAGAGGTAAGGATGAGCTTTTACCTGCTGCTAATCGTGTCAAAGAGGGAGAATTTATGCCATTACCAGAGCATCTGAATTCTGCCGATTTGCAGCCTTTTTTGGAAAATTCTGAACTATTAGCTTCCGAAAGTCGGGAATTGCAATTAGCGATTGCCAATCATCCCACCACACCTCGCTGTCACTTAGGAAATCCGATAAGCACCGACAGGGGAGTGGTTAGGAGTGCGATCGCTTTTATCGTTTGGATATAATCATTAGCCAACTTCTAAAAGCTACTGCAACACACATCAAGAGTAGAAGTAAATACAGTATAAATACTTAGTTTTGTTGTTGTACGTACATTAGACATGGCTTGCTACTACAGTGAGGGGAAAACAAGTAGTGCTAGGTGTGCATAAAATCCCTCCTAAAATAAGAATTATTTGCAATAAGTTTGGCGAAATTTGCTCGAAAGTAGGAATAAATAGGAAAAAGTAGTGAAAATAGGATCATTTTTTCCTCTTTTTTCCTCCTCAAAAAATGGGTAATTATTGGCTCGATAAAAGTATCGAGATTTGGGTTTTTGGGTTAAAGCGCAGCGGTAGCTGCCTTTGAAGCTGTTATCAGTTGCTTGTGTAGCAACAGATGAGTGACAAGCCTTAATGGAAAGTTTTCCATTAAGGCTTGTGCGTCAATCGCCCTCAAATCCCCAACCCCTGCACTCGACTAAACCATTTCCAACTCCCTCGGTTTCGACTCAGGCGCAGGTGCGAGAGTAGTTCGGGACTGGGACAAAGCTTTCTCTCGTTCCACAATCATCTCTTGAAAACGAGCCGCTGCTTGCTCTGTCAGGGGAATTTGAACCTCTCCGGTGTGGACGTTGGCTTTAAACACGGTGCGTTTGGACTCGTTTCTGACAAAGCAATCACCGTTCGGCTGCACGTAAGCAGTCCATTGGTTGTCGCCAAACTTGAAGTGCTGGGTGTTACGAGACGGAAGCTGAGATCCACGTTGTTTGTAAGTTTCCGAAACGACGCTAAAGAGCGTGTCTTGCAGAGAAAGCCGCCAGTTGTCAGCTTTAGCATTGGTGGTATCGCGTTTTCGGTTATTAACTGCTGTTTCCGGTTTTGATGGTTGAAGCGTGTTATCGTTTTGAGCAATGGTAGAAGGTGAATCGATTTGTGGCAGTTGAGTTTCAGGTAATCGAATCGATTCGCGATCGATCTTCAGCATAACCGACCTACCACCCTTATCAGAAGAAAGCATCGCCTCAAAAGTAGTTCCAGGGGGCAATTTAGGACTGTCGGGGGAAAATGTACCCAAATTTTTCCCGTCAAGCTGGATAATGGGAGTGCCTTGAAATCGGTAATACTTTTCGTGAGTGGGAGGTAAATCGATCGTCCCCACTTGCAAAGTAACTTTTTGCTGCCATTTTGCGTTGGAAAAATCTACTTCTGAGTAGTCATTATCAGGATGTTTAACATTAACAACTTCTATTTGATTGATCCGATAATTTGACAAAGCATCGCAGATTTCATCCATGAATAATTTGTAGACAAGTGCCCCTCTACCTGCTTTATCTTGAGATTCAATCCACCGACAATCGACGGGAGGAACGATGAGAAGTCGGGTTTCATTACCGGAATAGTTGGTTACTTTTAAAGAGTCGGTATCGATATGGTCGTTGGAATTATCTCCGTATTTGGCATCAAGTTTCGCTATCATATTTTGGGGTAAGCTTTTGAAGGCGAATTCAACGAGGGGTAGTTCGGGATGAGCAGTAGCTTCGTAGGCAATACCTTTGCTATCGAGTGCGTCTTTCCATTGGTTAGGTAGGTCAATGGTTCTGCCATCTTTTGTTTTCACTTTCTGGAAAGGAACTTGCAGAACGTAGACATCTTGCGGTAAGGCTTCGTGGAGTAATTCGTAGTCTTGTTGTAGCGAAAAGGTAATTTCTAATTCCTCTGCTACCTTCTGGCAAATTGTCCGATGTTTGCTTAAATTATCGGAAGTGTGGGTAGCTTGAAATAAGGCATGAGCCGCCCTAGTTTTTCGGTCTGGAGTATCCCAAATTTCGTCAATTTCGGCTCGATAACTGTCATAAAGTTTGCCCATTTCCTCTTTTCGAGCTTTGATATCGTTGCCAGTGCGATCGTAAATAATACTCTTGTCTTCTTGAAAGCGTTGCACCAAGTCTTTCGCCCATTGTAATTCATTTTCTGACCATAATATGTCAATTTCTTTGCTGTGGCGGTACTCAATTTCTCTTTCTAGCAAGGCATCTTTATACTGATAAGTAACGTGCAATTCCTTGCCTTCTTTTTCGTACTCAATACCTGCTGCATCCAGTTGTTTGCAATCGTCTTTTGACACGATTAGATAAGCGGGAATGGGGGGAAGAATGTGCTGAAATTCATCTCGGTTGCGGTGAATCAGTCGCGTTTGTTCCCAATAGGGATTAACAGCTTCTTTGGCTAGGACGTAAATAGGATTGGGAAAGTCGGCAGGCATGGGAAATTGTTTGTAAAGTCGCTCGTCTCCTTTATACTGGAAAAAGTAAGTGCAGCTTTTATGTTTCTCGCACCATTCATCTACTTTTTCGAGTAAAGTATCGGGATTTAAACCAGTTTTCTCTTTCACTTCTTTAGCATCTTTACCCCGCAGCGAGTTTTTCTGGTAGTCAACTTCGTACTGTTCCATAATGCTAAGAGCGGCAATAAATCGCTTCTGCTGCTTGAGAAATAGCTTTTGATCTTCGCCGGGGTTGGGGAGTGCTGCTGCTACCTTGCCGATGGCTAAAGCGACGATTCCGACTTCATTTTGAGAACTGGCAACTCCGATTTGTTCTAGGGTGGTAAATTTGCGTTGACCTGCTTTAACTTTACCTTCTCTAACTTCGGGGTCGTCTTCTTGATACTTAGCTTTGGTATAGGGAACTTTCTCAGCTTGTGTTACTTCCCCGAATTCAAATAATCCGTCTTCTGCTGGTAAGATTTGTTGGGCAATGTGAGGGATTTTTTGAGATTCGATGCCAAAGGGTTCGTCACCGTCAAAATCACCTTGATGGAACTTTTCTAAGTCTTTGGGATGGAACCAAATTACACCTTTAATTTTCGTCATCACTGTGCGGATTTCTTCTGGAATATCCAGATTTTTTGCGTGAATATTCTGGTATCTTCTCAGACCATCTTTGTTGAGAATTGGGAATCGACCTTGAACGCATTCTCCTGCTTTTAAATGGTCAGCGCAAACAACACCTCTGGGTAAGTCTTCGCAGGGTAAAGCCATTGCAGAAGTCATTGATAAAGCACCTCTGGTTGCCAAATTTCGCCATTTGGATGCCAGCCACCTTTCTGCCATATTGGTGAATTCGGGACTACCTATCATTAGTCCGAATTTATTGGCTTTTAGCATCTGAATGTCTTGTCTTTCCCGCTTTTTATCTTCGGCAGTTTCTTCGGTATCTTCGTCGTCAATTGTAGTTGATAGTTTGTCCTGCTGTTCTTTGAGTTTTCTTTCGTTCAAACGGGCTAAATATGCTTCGCGTTTGTCATAATCTTCAATCATGGCTTGGCGCAATTTCATCGGGTCGCGTTGTAGTGCTGCGAGTCTTTGAGCTTCGGCTTTAGCTGCTGGTACTAGGTCTTGTTTTTGGGCTGCTTCATCGAACCAAATTCCGGTGGATTGCCAGCTTGTTTGAGTGATGCCAATTTGACTATTTTTGCGATTACCAAGGATGGCTTTGGGTAATTCGTAATCGCCACAAGGAATGAGTTCTTGGAGTTGTTTTTTATTGATGCCTTTGATGCTGGAACGGTCTAAAATTAGTTGGGGTTTGTTACCTTCAGAATCGGTGTCGGAGTCGAGTAAATTGTCATCGGGACGGAGCGTTCCTTTAGCCAAAAAGCTAACTTGGGGTGTGGATTCTGTATGGTCTGAATTCCAACTGCGTAGCCAAGCAAAACGAAATTGGCAGGCTCGATTTTTCTCACCGCCGATGCTTTTAAGTAATTCGGAACTGATGACACCGTGACAGTCTCCGGTGCGATATTTAGCATATTGTGGGTCGGTGAAATCAACAATCTTTACTCGTAGATGGTCGCATTCAGATACGCCGGACATACAAGTGCTGACGAGAAGGGAACCGTAGCGACAGGCGGTGTCTTTTTCGGTTACAAATAAGTCGCCTATCTTTTTGGCTAGGGTTTCGTCACCGAAGTAATAACTGTTGCCTGATTGGAATATCATGCGTCGCTTAATTCCGTCTTCTGGGTCGTGGATGCTGGCGCGTAGTTGGCAAGAATCGGGATTGGATTTGTCGAGTTTGACTATCATTAGCGATCGCAGTTCTTCTGGCTCAAACATTGCTTGCAGAATGGAGTGGCGCAGGATTTCTGGGTTGTTGAAGAACTTGCCTACATTGCGACCTTTGGCATCGGTGTAAGCGGCATCGAAAACGGGTATTTTGAGTCCTTCTTCGGTGGCAATTGTGGCGACCATGTGTTGATTTCTCCTAATATTTGAGTTGAAAAGGTATGGCGGGACTATCTAAGCGTTAACAGGTTGAAACTAGGTCAAGTGTTGACCGTTGGTAGTGTTTTTGAGGTGATGGAAATGGGACTAACGGTTGATGCGATCGCTAGTCCGGTTTTGTTTGAAGAGGATACCGGACTGGTGGATCTGGCAATTGAGCCGGAAGATGAGGATAAATACCATTCGTGCGTCCCAGTAGCGCTCCGGCAGATTTGATGGACAGATCGGGAAGGGTTATTGGAGAATTGGAGAATATGGATTTCGATGAGCGGATTCAAGCTGATCCTAGATGTATAGATAAGCTATAGGTGGGTTTTTCTTAGAAGGCGTTAGTAACAGATCTGTTTCTTTAATTATCTTGCTCTTGATCGACAGGGCGGCGCTAGCCGCCTTTTAAGGATTATTTGTTAAACCAATAATTAAGAGTTTTTGTATTATTTTTATTCATTTCATCTTAAATTAAAAATTAAGAATTTCTTATACCCAAAATTGTATGGCATATCGCGAAAGCTATTCCAATAAGCTTGACGACTCACACTCACATTTAGCAGCCAAATACACGGTTGTTCATTTCTTCTAACGCATTTAATGCTTCTTGGGCTGATGATCTGAGTTCAGCCTCATCAATATCAAACTCTGGGTCGAATAAATCAGGATCGCAGCAATAAGCATCTACATCCCCAAACAACTTGTCTAAAATTTGGAACTCTCTTTCAGAGTCGAAAAAAGATTCGCTTTTAAAAAGTTCCAGAAATCGGAATTCAAATTCATCGCTGCTAATTTTATTACTAACAAAATCTTTTAGCAATTTAGTATATTTCATACGCCGCCTAATACAATTTTCAGGTAGTTTTAGGAGGGCAGAAAACCATATTCCTGCCCTTTTTATTATTAGCTTCCTCCAAGATTTCCAGTATCTATAAGATGTTTAATTTGATTTTCTGTAAGTTTCCAGCCACTCCAAAATAACTGATTATCATCAAAAAGTACATTTAAGGATGTTTGCGGATTAAAATAATGAACTGCTGACTTTTTTCTATAAGTTCCCTTTATAACTTGTATACTGCTACTTTGTAAATGAGCTTCTATAGCCATTTTGAATTTTTTTACATTCTCTAAACTACAACATCCTACAATACCAAAATCACTAGCGTGCTTAAATTTCTTTTTGAGTTGTTTATCAGAAATAATATATATATGCACATAATTTATCGAGCTTATCATTTAAAATCCTCAGCAACTACTTTTCAACCAAAGCCAATCAACTAAGATTTTTGGTAAGAAATATGCTGTACCATTGGGCAGTTTTCAGGCTTGCGGGCTATCGGAATAGTCTCCGGCAGCGGGCCATCGGAATAGTCTCCGGCGTCTGCGGCATTAGCAGTTTGCCCTCTGTCTATCCAGAGTGTCTTATTAATTTGTACTTTATTAATTTACCTGGCAAAAAATACTTTGTCAAGCCAAAGTATATGGTTCGCGCTAGAAGCACTATCTATATATAGCGGTTTATAAAATAAACTACGCTATATATAGTATTTGTCAAATGGAACAAAACCTTTATTTTTCACCAGCGCTTAAAGAAGGACTTTCTCTCGCCTATATAGGGGAGCAGCCGAGATATGCGCTTGCATAGGACACGGGATTAAGAAACGTAACAAATAAGCCGCTGCCTTGCCTTCTCAAAAGCTTGTAAACACAAGATCATCCAAAATTTGGCTGACTATTTAACCAAGCTGTACGAGGGTGGCAATAACGATCATTCGTCAATTCCTTCTAACTTTAACTCTATTGGGGGCATACCCAACTTCATCATATATTTATTACAAATTTCAATTCCTTTACTAGTCAGCCCGTAAAGTTCACAAAATGAAGGAATTTTTACACCCAAAATATTACTGTGTTCATCTAGTGCAGCCCTAAATACCTTTGTGCTTATTTCATCCAAAATTCTTTCTTTCTCTTTAGGAGGCAATTTCTCAATCTCTTCTGTACTCATTCTTTCTTGACGCAATATTAATTTGCCGCCATACATTTGTTCGAGGTCAAAACTTAATTCCGCAGGAAATAAGTGGCTATCAGTATGACTTATAACTTTATCCCTCATTTGCTTTAAGCCTTTAACTAAGCGATTTTTATCTTCCATTACAAAGGTTTTATCTTGTTCTAATATCTGATTATCTAGAACCTCTGAACAATTCCAATCTTTGTAGTTAGATTCAATAATGCTAAGAATTTTTAAAAGTCCCAAGCTATTTTTATCATAAGCTCTGGTTAACCTGAGAACGCCTGTTTCATAATGAGCCATGCGTGACCACTCAAAAAAAGGTGGATATTCTTCCAAACGAGCATTTCGCTCCTCTGTCATTTTTTCATGAATTTTTAAATGGAAGTGTGAGAAATACAAGTTTTCTCCAACGGCGGTTATCTTTACTTCAAAATCTTCTCTAGAAACGGACATACACATTTTTCCTCAGTATTAAAATTGTAATGAACACTTGCCCTAATTTCCTAATATTAGGGAGTTTGTATGATCAGCCTAGCGTTTTGGCAACTCAGAAATTCAATCAACTCAACATGAAAGAGTCAAGTTCATCTACATTATGGATAATTTTAGAATCAGGAACGCCATAAGCTTCAGCTAATTCGATACTAGCTTGCAATCTTAATTCAAGATTTAACTTAGGATCAAAAGCTGCTTCGGCTAAATTCCCTAGTTTTTCATACTTGGCAATAAGATTAGCAACGACTGCTTTGTAAGCTTGGTCAATTTTAGCGAGAGACTGTTGATAATATTGTTCTACTTTTCGAGCAAGTTGAGTATCTTTTCCCATTAATTGTTTACAGAAACCTGTAACCATTCGACCAGCGATCGCACCAATAACTGCACCAACTACAGGAATTGGAATCACAGCTTGTCCGATAGTAGCTCCAGCAGCAACAATTGCTGAATCAGCACAAGCAAACAAACTTAATTCAACGAATTGATCGCGAGTAATTTCTCCTTTATTTAAACTTTTGATCAAGCTAGCAATTTCCATTCCTGCACTGACAAATGCACCTGCTAAAGGTGCAGACATTTGGGCAAAATTAGTTAAGCCATAAATAGCAGTTGCAGATATACTACTAAGCGCCGCTCCCTTTACAGTATCAAGTCCAATTTCTTGCCAATCTTCAAGGGTTAATTCGCCCTTAAAAACGTTTTTACCTTGTTTATACTTAGCGTAAAGTTTAGTAGCAAATCGAATACTACCACCAATAATTGCGCCTTTAACAGCAACTTGACCAAAATCAGCTAAGGTAGGTTGAGCTTCGTCCCGTATCCTATCTTTAATTTGTTCGTTTTCTTTTTTTAATTCATGTTCTCGGCGTTCTAGCGTATCGTTAACTTTGCCTATTTGTACTTCATCGTAGTTTGAAGAAGCAGGTCTAATAGTGTGGTTGAAAGGACGACCAGACATCTGCTCTATTTCTTGAGCTTTTTCTTGGATTTTTTGAGCAGTACGGCTTGTTATTCCGTCAACTTGTTCACCTTTCAAGATTTTCTCAATGATTTCATATTGGTTTTTAGGGATATGGTAATATGACCCATCTCTGCCAAAGTTTTCATATTTTTTCATGTGGTCGAGAACATGGTCTAAATTATTTCCAATTCCATTGACAAATTTAGACTGTACCTTAACTCCATCAATTAAATAATCTTCTGGTGCTGTTCTACCCACTCCCTCAAAAGTGGCATGAGTTTCAGAGGAATTCAAAAGCGACTTAGCATTGCGGATACCAACTTCCACTTGTTCCGCAATTTCACCGTGTTTAGTGCTTGCATTACCCAGAATTTTCTCAGGACTACCTACAAAATCACGAACTTTATCAAACTCGGCAACTGCTGTATAAAATGCTTTGTCTTGTTTACTAAGTTCTGTTGCTAGTTGTTCTGCATGGCGTATATTTTCCTCGGCTACCATTGCAGCAACGACTTGAGTTGTCTGATGTCTATCTTCTCTTTGTTCCATATTTAAAAATTTGCAGCATTGCTCTCCAGTTGCTAGAGAACAATGCTGCACTCCAAATTATATTTACAGTTTCAGATCTACGGTCTTTTTAAGTGACTCGCTCAGTGAGTTAATGGAATTAATTAAAGTCGCCAGTCTTTGTTTGAGAGACTGACTAAAATCCAAGTAATTCAAAGGTGCATTTTGCTTAAAGAATTGTAGTTCGCTTTGAATTAGGTTAGCTAGTCTGACAGTTTCCTGCTCAAGGAGATTTACTTCTTTCTTGGTTGCGTTGGCTTTAGCTGTATGACCTTCAATTTCAAGAGCACGGTAGCTAGCTTCTCGACCAATTTTTTCATTTTGCTTACTTAGCATGACTCCACTACCGACTAAAGTTGCACCACCGATCGCCCAACCAACTGGCCCAGCGAGTGCAAGTAATGCGTTTCCACCTGCCATGCCAAAACCACCCGCAGCCACCGCGCCACCTCCTAACCAGGCTAAAGCAGCATTAGTAGCCGCTGCACCGGAAAGGGTAGCGATCGCTGTACCTGTTGAAGCTGTTCCGAAGGTTGTCGCTATTGCCATTGCTGCTGCTGGCCCAAAACAGGCAACTCCTGCTCCTGCCATGACTCCTGCACCAGCCGTACCAGCTACTAATTTTGTGTTGGGATCGGTATAGATTAGTTCCCAGTCTTTTCCGGTAATTTCTTTAAGTTGAAACTTCAGTTTGGCAACGACTTTGCTAAATTCTTTTGGTGAGTTAGCCAGCGTGTTAATGTAATTTTCGCATAGTTGAATAATTTCAACCCCACGATTTACCCGTGTCTGATAAAGACTTCCAGCAGCATTTTGTAAATACTCACAAGCTTTTTCGTACTTTTCTACTGCAAGGCGCAGTCTCTCTTGTGCCTCTTTCCTATATCCGTTGTTGAACATTTAACCGTAAATACCTTATGATGAATAATTTGTCTTGTTTGAACCATTTATTAAATTTTAATTAAACTACGGTTGAACTCGTAACAGTAAAAACACTGAAGCGTTTTTGTAGACTCCAACTTGGTACAATGCTGAATTACTCAATTTGATGTCAAGCGTTAATTTTCAGCAAGGCGCACACCGACTGCTGGGTGATGTAGAGCGATCGCGCCGTCCCACTCTCCAAATCAAAATAAGTAGCAAACCGTTTAAGACTCCCCGCACCCATCCGGTATAGATAATCCGCCGCCTCAGCCGCCACCCGAACATTCACGCTCTCGCTCTGCAAATTCAGCACTGCCATCTCAGCACAAGATAGGTTATTTGTCAACTCTTCTGGTTTCGGCTTCAAAAGGTCAGGAGCTTGCAACATCGGTGATGGCAACCTCGCACATCCCAGCCCTCCAAAATGATAGAACTCCGGGTCAGTTTCCAAAGAACTACCGAGCAAAATTTGTCCGGCTGCGGCATGATTTCCGCAATCAAGATACCACACGCAAGGGATTTCCGAACGGTTGTAAAATTGATTAAACTCTAGAGCCTGGTTAATAGCTGCTCTCCCAGCAGCCGTATCCACGCACCCCACCAAGATGGTCAGTTTGTCGTAGGCGTAGCGAATCAACTTCGGGTCAAATTCCTGCACGAAAGCCGTTGCGTCCACTCCCCAAGCAATAGAGTATCTCAATGCTAGAGCCTGCGCCTTGGGTAGTCCGATTTCCTTATCGCAGAAAGCCTGCCTGCTGATGTTGGCTTCTTCAACTATATCTGGATCTGCGATCGCAAATTGCACTTTCTTCCCCAACTTGCCCAAACTACGTGCCAGCCGTGCAACATGGTACGATAGCCAAGAACCAGTTCCTCCCGCCCCAACTAGCCAAAAATCGATCGAATCAGTTTGTTTGATAATTAAAGGCGAAGCTTGTAAATAATCATAATTGAACATCAGGTAAATCTCCAATAGGGTCATCAAACAAACATGGCGCAACAGAACTGGAATAGAATTTGTAAACCGAATTGTCTTTTGTCACATCTACAATAAAACTTGGCAATTCAAATATCCAGTCAGCCGGAACGTGCCAAAACTGCCGATAAACTCCCACTCGGCAAATAATTTGGGCACTCGATTCAGTTACTTTCCCTAAAACTGCAAAAATGCGAAAACCTCCTTCATCCGCATCATCTACACCAGAAAAGAATGCACCCATTAGATTGTGGGAATGTACCTCTACAGTGGCATTAATGTAAGAGGAATCTAAACCATATCCAATCGCTCTACATTTACCAGAACTTTGCATTTGCTCTGGAATTACTAACTGCCATTGTTCTAGAAAGTGTTGAACATGGAAAACAATTTCTAACGGTGGTTCTGCTAATGCCGTGATGCAACTTTCCTTCCACATTTGAATTATTATTTGTTGAGAAATTCGTCCGGGAATTAATCGAACAAAAGGTTCAATTCGTTCTAATCCTCTAATTGACACAGTAAAAATTGACACCGGAATTATCACCTCTAATCCCGGTCTAATCGCTCTCACAAAGATGCCATTACTGCCAATCAAATACTCAAACATACTGCTAGAGTGAGACGGCAGATTTTCTCTGAGTTTAACAAACTTATAATCGACCAATTCTTGGTGGTAAATCATCAGTTATGGCTGCAACTAATTTAGCAATTGTTTGGTTGGTACTTATTAAATCTTTAACTGGGTAAGATGAACGTTTAACCACTTTCTTTATCTGCATCCGCACATCACTGGGTTGCGTTCTAGATTTACTATCACTCAAATGTTCGTTGAAACGACTAGAAATGAACAATTCCCAAGCGTTTGTAATCGTATTAGGCGAAGCAACAGGCGGTTTATTATCTCCCCAACAAATGCGTCCGCAAGATGGGTAAGAATGCAAATAAACATTAGGCAAAGGAACGTGAAAAGCTTCGGCTTCTGGGTCAAATTTCGCGCCTTTAATTGCCCAAATCCAGTAATCAGATTTCATTCCCAAAAACACCATTCCTGGTAAAGGAATTAAGTGCTTTGATTCCAACAAATTTATTTCGTGTTTCTGAGGCGGTATGAATTTAATTGTCCATTCCCCGACGCTACCAGTTCCCCAGCGTACTATTCCCGATTCAGGATTTATCCAACCCGAATCAATTGGTGTATTTGCAAAAGCTGCTCGGAGAGTAGTTGGAGACAAACATTTGTACTTGGAACTCTCCCCAGATTGATAGTGAAAAATGTAAGTACCGCCTTCAATAAAGAGAAGTTCAGCTTGAATAACCGACAACTTTCGGGGAGCAATTTTCAGTACTTCCCGAATTATTTCAGCTGCAATGTCAAATTCCATAATGCTAAGATGTGCGAAAAATTGGTGTTTGGGTCAGATTCAATCCAATCAATTAATTCGTCAACTTTATCTAGTAATTGAGTAGCTTTTTTCCACTCGGTTGTTAGAGAATTAATTGCGTCAATCGTCCAAGGTCTTGACTCAAAATTACGATTCCAATAACTCTCGTAATAAACAACTTGGTCTAACCAAATATTGCCAGTTTCTAAGTCAAGAATCGCTAAAGCTGTAGGTAAAGCGCTGATGGGAGATGCAGCACGAAAAGCTAATCTTTTGAGAAGTTTGAAATCCGCTTTTTCTGGATGTGCAATATCTTTAAAACTATATCCAAAAGTACCTTCATACCAAGATTCTCCATCATCGCCGTTTCCGACACATAGATAATGCCGGATTGACTTCTTCTGGCGCATTGATGAGGAATTTTAAAGGAGTGGTTGTCATAGTTTCATTGCTCCTTTAGAACCGTTACGTTTAGCTATTGTAATCAATTCTCCCGGCTTTCTAATGATGTCAGCGTTAGCGCAATCTGGGTAATAAGTTGTTAGCAGTTTACGCAGTTCGTTATCATCATTTGCGATGTCCTCATCCACAGGATGTTGTTGTCCTTCAAAGGAAATTAGCACTTTCTTTTTTCCAGTCATTCTCTACCTCCTAAAAGTTTGTTTGATTATTCAAATTCCAAATAATGTTAGTTGCGTTCCAGTAGATTTTGACTCAGTAGAAGTTGTAGCAGTAGTGGTGTTACTCGCTTCGTTTTTGGGTTTATTTCTCTTTTGACTACGAGTATTAGCAATCTGTCGTCGCACCTGGCGATTAGGAAAATCTGCTACTAGTTCTTCAAGCAATTCTTTTAGAGGAGATGGTAGTTCTCCCAAAAACGATTCTCTGATTTTTTCGCTAACTGGAAAGTCACCATGACTGCTTGCTGAAATGATAACAATCCGACCATCGGGATGACCGTCATCTGGTTTAAATGTTAGATGCAATTCTACGGTACACTCCTCGAAGATATAAGGTTCTTCTGGTTGTTCGGATTGTTGATTGCTAGATTCTTCAGTTTCAGAAAGAGCATTTTCTTCATCTGACTCTGCCAAATCTTCACCATCAATGGAGTCAGAATCATTTGCAGAAGTTGACGGTTCAATAACGATTGTTTTTTTAGCTTTAGTTGGCGAAAGTAGAGCTAAATAAGGTTTTTTTGCTTGCCAACGAGTGCGGTCAAATAGCAGCCCAAGTT
>JBAVZX010000786.1:0-1697 GCA_049589015.1 Phormidium sp.
ACTTAGCAAAGTGGGGAAACTCCGGTGCAATTCCGGGGCTGTGCCGCAGCTGTAAGCGAAAATAGATTAGCGGTTGTCAACTGTCTCGTCGCTAGCCAGAACGCCTACTTGTTAACTTCCACTTTAATTTCCTGCGTCGCACAGGATAAGGATAATTGATTAATGTCTACTGTAACATCGTCTACTCTAACCACTCTAACGAATTTAGAATTGTCTGCATTGCCTCTACAAAGACCATTATTAATGGTTGGTCATGGAACTAAAGATGAAGAAGGAAGACAGAGTTTTTTAGATTTTGCTGCTGCTTATCAAGAGTTAGATCGATCGCGCCCCGTAGTACCTTGTTTTTTAGAACTGACTGGCCCGACAATTCAAGAAGGGATCGATCGCTGCATCGAACAAGGTTACACAGAACTCTCAGTTTTACCCATTTTATTATTTGCCGCCCGCCACAACAAATTTGATATTACCAACGAGTTAGACCGCGCCAAAATTAGACATCCCCAACTCAAATTTCACTACGGTCGGCATTTTGGCATTACGCCGAATATTTTAGAATTGTGGCGATCGCGTTTAGCGGAATTAGACAGCGAAACACATCCCCGTTCCGAAACAGTCATATTATTTGTCGGGCGTGGTTCAAGTGACCCAGACGCTAACGGCGACGTTTACAAATTAGCACGGATTCTCTGGGAAGGTAGCGGTTATTCCACAGTAGAAACCTGCTTTATCGGCATTACTCACCCACGTTTAGAAGAAGGTTTTCGTCGGGCTAGACTTTATCAACCAAAGCGCATAATAGTCTTACCTTACTTTCTATTTACCGGGCTTTTAGTCAAAAAGATTTTCGACATTACCGCCCAACAACAAACACAATTCCCCGAAATAGAAATGATTTGTTTGCCAGAAATGGGCATTCATCCCCAACTGTTACAAGTAATGCGACAACGGGAAATTGAAACCCAATTAGGGGAAGTGCAAATGAACTGTGAAATCTGCAAATTCCGCCTTGCTGCTGTAAGTAAAAACGGCAATGGACATAGCCACAGTCACGGACATGAGCACGATCGCGATCATGGTCACAGTCACCACCACTCACACCCTGCTGTAGATCCTTACGCAGATTTAGAAAAATATCATCAAAAAATCTGGCAAGCACCCTGACGATTTTAGATTTTAAAATAGGTTTGTTGTAGGGACTTTAGTCCTTGCTTTGTTTCCGCAATAAAGGTTAAAGTCCTCACAACGAACAAAAAGATCTAAAATCCTAACATTCAATAATGAGCAAAGAATTTTTAATTGGGGAAAAAGTCCGAGTAGTCGCATTACCACCTTACGTCAAAACTGCCGAACCAATGCCGATGCTACGTCCCCCAGATCTAATTAAACTGGGTGAAGAAGGAGTAGTGATCGATCGCCGTCCCGGAGGATATTGGGGTATCCGCTTTGCTAGAGGCAACTTTTTACTAGATAGCCAGTACATTGAATCTATCTAAGATGGAATCCTAGTACCCAATTCTGACCGAAAATAATGGGATACAAACCCCGTCCTAGAAGTACGGCTTTCTATTCCCGATTTTTCAATTCCATGTTATCATAATAGTTGATATCCATTAGCTCAGTATCAGTCGTGTTTGTCTACGAGTTTAAGGTCTACCCTAAACCACAACAAATAACCGCCATTAACGAAGCAATTA
>JBAVZX010000787.1:0-7236 GCA_049589015.1 Phormidium sp.
CAACAAAGGATTCAGTAAACTAATAATAGTTAACACCGAACCTAAAATTAAAGCTATTCCTTCCCCAAACTTTACTAAATCAGGTTTCTGACGTTTTTCTAACCAATTAGTCACTCCCACAATAAAAATTACGTAGGGGAATAACACCACACCCAACAAAGTGTAAGAGTAACTTTCCGCACCAGTTAATTGAAGGGCTGTATTAACTAAAACTTGTTGAATGTTATCAGGAACTAATCGCCAAAATAACCAAATTGCTTGAAAACCAACTAATAAAAAAGCCGCTAAATCAAACTTACGCCAAAAGCGTTTTAAACGATTATCAAAAAACCATAAACCAATTCCACTTACTGCTAAAGCTTGTTCGGGAATTTTGTCTACTGAAACCAGCCAACCTAAAAATAATAAAAATCCTCCTAATAATTCCCAGTTTACTTGAGAAAAAGGCGGTGCAGAAGACAAAGGATTTGGTCTTTGTTGCGATAGCCAAGCCAAAAGCCAGCCACAAATCCCTATTGCTAAACCTAATTCGGTAATTTCAACAGGAGGTTTGCTTAAGAAAATTGCCCGAATTAACAAAACTGCTACTGCATAAATTACCGCCGTAGTTACTCTTTGAGAATTCGTAATTGCTAACTGATTAACTTCCCCTGATTCTTCTTGACTTCCCCAATTACGATAAGTATAAACAGTTGCCAAACTAGTAACTGCCATTCCCAAATAAACAGCAATTAAGGGAAAGCCAGAAAATGCCCAACCCCAGTGTAAATAACTTAATCCTAAATAGTTAATCAATCCCAAATAGTTAGGGCGATAACGCTGAATATTTAAAATTAAAATAGTAATTCCTGTAAGGGTAATAGAAGCAATTGCTACTGTTAGCCATTCCCAGAGATTTCCCCACAAACGAAAACCATCCATTGCCCAAAAATTCACAGGTACTAAACACAAAGTTACCGCCTGCAAAGTTTGGGCTGTTAATTGTAGATTACTTTGTTTACCCGCCCAAAAACTGACTAACCAAAAAATCAAAGTATAAGTCAGTAAAATTCCGTACTGTCCAAAAGAGGGAAACTTTTCCCATTGAGTAGCCGCCAGCAACCCGGAGGAAACTACCACCATGAAAACACCTAAGAATAGCAGCCACCTGACGCTAAGTTCCGCCATGAGTGACTGTAAAACCAGGTTCACTCTGCTTGGTGCTTCCTGAGTAGTGGCTTTTGTTCTGTGAGTTGCAGCTTCCCTCGCCACTGGGATCGCGAAATCTGACTGATTGCGGCTTTTTGCGGCAGGAACGGTTGCTGTTACTGTTACTTCTGGTAAAGGGCAAGTCAGGTATTGCCGAGATATTTGTTTAACTTGGGCATCAGTCAGCAAACCCAAGCGTAACCAAGCCTCCAAACCTGCTAAGAGTTCTGGATGAGAGGAATTGGTGCTGATTTCTATTTTTACGAAGCGAGAATTTGAGGATGACATGAGATGGCTACCACCTTATATCAAATGATGTTCGCTGCATTTTGGCAGAGCGCGAGGTCTGATATGCCAGTTAAATAGCTGTCTGAGGTCTAGTTTGAAGATAAATGGGAAAATACGTATAGATTTGGGATAATGGTAAAACTTTTTTCAATAAACATTACCAATATATTCCCTGGATGCCACTATTCACTATATTTACTGATATTGCACAACTTATCAGTTCAATAGTTAAGATTAATAACCGCATAATCATCTAGGTCTTGCTTAGCCGAATCTTTACAAAGATCGCTAATCCGGCAAAATTATTTAAAGTTTTCGTAAATTCTCACCTTTTAGTGATTGTTAAAACTTTTGGAATGTAGTACACCTCTAATTATATATACTGTTGCACCTAACAGTTGAAATAGCATTACCTGTTTGCAAAGGTGCATCTGTGTATTATTTCTGGCACATTTTGTTGAGAATTGGTATGCTTTCAAACCTAACTTATCCCACTGCGAATACAGATAAAGCCTTCAACTTCCTAGAAAAGAATACTTCTTTTTTGCGCTCCTTGGTAGCCAATTGCCGACATGATATTGACCAATTAACAACAATTATTGAGCCTATTTTAAATGCTCCTAAACGTTGTGAAGTAGCCCCTTTTTATATTCAGGCTGTGAATACAAGAAAATCAACTTTTTTAGTAACTAATCTTTCCCATGCGGAAACGGTTCAAATTGTTGATAATTCTGAAAAATGGGTAATTGGACGTAGCAAATTAAATAGTTGTATACCCATTTGTGATCTCTCAATCTCCCGTTGTCACGCTATTCTAGATCACGAAGTTGGAAAGAAATTTTTTATTAAAGATGCTGGGAGCAGAAATGGTACTAAAGTTAACGAGCAACGTTTAGCTAGTTTAGAACGTCGTTTGCTTAAAGACGGCGACTTGATAGAGTTTGGATTAATTAAAGTAGAATTTTTTATTACTAGTTTTATCGCTGAAAATGAAGAAGTTTGGCTGACAGATGAAAAGGTAGCAAATCCAGAAGAATTTGTATTAGCAGCTGTGGAATAAATTTTTGTGGGATTGTTAGAAGTATAATATTAAAAACAAACGCAGAAGTTTGCTGTTAAAGCTTGTTTCTGCGTTTGTTAAAAAACTTTGTAAAACCAAAGTTTTGCTCATACATTTTGTTAAGTGGCTGTTGCTTGTGCTGTTTGATCGCTGGTTTCTTCAAACTTGATCACATCTTGGCGCGGATCAACGTAGCTGACGCGAACATCTAAACGATCGCCTAAATCTACCGATCGCCTAAACCCCATCGGCAACTCTAAACCCAAATCTTCCAACAAAATCAAACCCAACCTGTCATCTTCCCTTAACCAACGCAGCAACAAAGCTTGCCAAACTTGTCCAGGGTTACGCCGCAAATATTCCAGCGCCCAATAACGATGAGTTTGACGTTCCACCAAACTAGCTTCTTGCGTCACCATTGACACACTCATCATCACTTCCCTTAATTCATCTGGGGAAAAAGGCAACGGATCACCCCGCAAATGAGCTTTAATTTGGAAATGAGCTAACAAATCGCTGTAACGGCGAATCGGAGAAGTTACCTGGCTGTATGTATTCAAGCCCAAACTAGCGTGACGTGCCGGAGTAATACTAATCTCACTACGAGGCATACAACGCCGCATCGCACAAGCACGGGCTGGCCCTGCCGGAAGCAACAATAACTCTTCTTCTGAGGGTAGTTCTGGTTGTGGTTGACCGCGAAAAGGCAAAGCTAACTGATGTTCTTGACCATAACGGGCAGCTACTTCCCCTGTCAAAATCATCATTTCCGCTACCATGACACGAGATTGCGAGTCATCCAAAACTTGAATATGAATCTCGTCATCTTCCACCTTAATCAGTCCTTCGGGCAAATTAATCGTAATTGCGCCTTGAGACTGTCGCCAAGCTTGCCTAATTTGGGCAGCTTTGGCGATCGCAGCTAGTTCCGGTTCCGCTGGTACTGCCAGATCCAGCATCTCATCTACATCTTCGTAGGTGAGGCGATAGGTAGGCTTAATAATCGTCGGATGAATAGTGTATTCTTGTACTCCGCCAGTTTCATCCAAAATTACCCCAAAACTGAGGGAGTGACAAATTTTTCCCTGTACCAAACTCATTGGCCCAGTTGCCAATTCCGAGGGGAACATAGGAATCATCCCTGTGGGTAAATATAACGTAGTGCTACGCCGTCTCGCTTCCAGGTCTAACTCATCTCCTGGCATTACCCAACGACTAGGGTCAGCAATATGTATCCACAAACGTTCCCTACCGTCGGGAAGTTTTTCCCAACTCAAACCATCATCTATTTCCTTGGTACTCTCGTCGTCAATGGTATAAACCTTAAGATAAGTGAGATCCAAGCGATCGCTATCTGGGTCTGGGGGTGGAGTATCAATACGCTGCTGAGCCACTTCTAGAACCTTATTTGAAAAGTGAACTGGAATTTGGCTGCGCCGGAGAAACAGGTTTTCATGGTAACTCCACAATCCCAATTTCACCAACAAATCAAAAGCCGCTTGTGGGTTTGTTGGTAATTCTAGAGCAGCCAAAGTTTCCTGGGCTAAAGAGCGCCCAGTAGCTTCCTCTCCTAGTATGACGTACCGTTCCAACGCATCGATACGATTACGATATCTAGTTTCGGAAAATGCCTCGCGGACGCTATTGTAAGATTCTAATTGATTACCAGCCATTACTTGCTGGACAAGAGTCAAAAATTCTTCAGACTCCCGTTTCCGTTGTTCAGCTACTTCTATTTGGTGTTTAATTTCTCCTACCAAAGTTGCTGAACGTGGTTCGTAGCGATCGCCCTTTTGTTTGAAATAAATCTTATCTTCCGAAAGCAGGTAATATGCTGCATAACACTGAGCCTGTGTTTGCTCAGAAAACAGCAACATTGCCATCCCTGGAATATTGACGCTTTCTCCGGTTTCAGCCAAAATTTCCCAAGCCACTTCTAAACTTGAAGGGTCGAGATAGTTCTCTACCTCTTGGCGAAACTGGGGAATTTCTTTCTGCTGGTATGTTGTACCGTTAACTTCGTAAGTAACTTGCCGGGGATGAATATTGTAAGATTGACCGCGATCGTCAACTACAATCCAGTTAGTTTTGCCATCTGGACGTTCAGCAACCGCTAAACGCCGTTCTCCATGTAATCTAAATTCAACCAGCCTTCCCTTTTCCACAATTGCCAAAATCCCCAGTCTGCAAATATTCGGAGTTTTGAGTTTTGAGTTTTAGGGGCTGATTTAGTCATGATCCTTGGTCTTGTAATCAACAAATTATCTCCAAAACCTGCCCTAACAGCATTTTGATCTGCAAAACTCATCACTCATCACTCATCTATTTTTTGGTTTACCCTTCTTGGTTAATAAAGGGCAATAATGCCAGAATCCTTGCCCGCTTGATGGCAATAGTCAAATCTCTTTGCTGTTTGGCGGTTAATCCAGTGATCCGGCGGGGCAGAATTTTACCGCGCTCGGTGATAAACTTGCGGAGCAAATCCACATCCTTATAGTCGATGGGTTCGCTAGGCTTAATCGGAGACAGGCGACGACGAAAATATGTCATGGTCAATTTTCCTTGGCAATATGTCCTTGGGTCATTGGTCGCTAGTTAGTGGTAACTATGACTAATGACTATTTGATTTCTTTGTGAACGGTATGTTTGTTACAGTGGGGGCAGAACTTTTTCAGTTCTAGCCTCGCCGTCGTGTTCCGACGGTTTTTTGCTGTGGTATAGCGAGAAACACCGGGCGATCGCTTTTCCGGGTTAGTGCGACATTCGGTGCATTCCAATGTCACAATGATGCGAACACCTTTAGCCATAATTTTACAAACTCTCAGGTCTGGGCAGAATTAAACACAAATATCTATCATTTCATATTTTGGGTAAGTTCAGCAACTCATCACTACACTTTTCAATCCAATGCTATCAGTTCAACAAGCAGAACAAATTATCGTTAATTCAGTCCCACCACTCGATCCAGAAAGAGATATAGAGATTGTAGACCTTTTGGGGGCATTCGGGCGGATTCTTGCCCAAGAAATCACCAGTCAGCTAGATTTTCCCCATTGGGATAATTCGGCAATGGATGGTTACGCTGTCCGTCATAAAGATGTCGTCGGATGTAATGCCGAAAATCCAGCTATTTTAGAGATTATTACCGAAATCCCCGCCGGAAAAATCCCACAAAAATCAGTTCAATCTGGACAAGCGGCGCGAATATTTACAGGCGCAATGATGCCAGAAGGGGCGGATACTGTAGTCATGCAGGAAGTAACGCAGCGACAGGGCAATTATGTCACTATTTTAAGTGGGCCTGCACCTCAAGCCTTCGTTCGCCACAAAGGTTCTTTTTCCCAAGCGGGAACACCTTTACTTTCTCCTGGGATTAGCATTGGCTCAACAGAAATAGCTGTCCTCGCTTCTGCCCAATGTACCCAAATTCCAGTTTATCGCCGTCCGGTTGTGGCAATTCTTTCCACAGGTGACGAATTGGTAACACCCGATCAACCATTAAAACCTGGTCAGTTGGTAGACTCAAATCAATATGCTTTGGCGACTTTGGTAACACAAACTGGCGCAATTCCGCAAATGTTGGGGATTATTCCCGACGATCAAGAACAGCTAAAAGATGCTATTTCTCACGCTTTAGTATCTGCTGATATTGTAATTTCTTCGGGTGGTGTTTCTGTGGGAGACTATGATTTTGTGGAGCAAATTATCTCTTCATTAGGTGGAGAAATTCAGATCCGCGCCATTGCAATTAAACCCGGAAAACCCCTGAGTTTCGCTACTTTTAATTCTCCCAGTCATCAATCTCCTATTCTTTATTTCGGTTTGCCTGGGAATCCGGTTTCATCTTTAGTAACTTTTTGGCGATTTGTGCAACCAGTAATCAAAAAAATGTCAGGAATTTCTCATGGTTGGCAACCGATGTTTGTCCAGGCTAAAACTCAACAGAATTTGAAATCAGATGATAAAAGAGAGTCTTATTTTTGGGGACAATTACATCTAGTAAATGGTGAATATGAATTTACTTTGGCTGCTGGTAGTCAGAATTCGGCAAATTTGATTAACTTGGTGCAAACTAATGGTTTAGCCGTTTTACCAGTGGGAGAAACTTTGGTAAATGTAGGAGATTTGGTGCAGGTTTTAAAACTAAACAACTCCTGATCGGATTCGGCGGTTGAAACCGCTACTACACAAACGAAGTCCGCCTACGCGGACTAAAGAATAAAAGATGTATGTAAACCGGGATTTGGGATAAGATAGTTTAAGATAGTTTGACTGAAATCGTTACTACGAACTTCGGATTAATGGGTTGCTAGAAAGTCAGCGATCGCATCTTTCACCAAAGGCCCAGAATTGTTTCTACTATAATAGGTGCAACCCTTTTCAATAAAGGCCGTTGCTGCTTCCAGAGCATCCTTGATATATTGATCGCTAGCATCATCAATTGCTTCATTGAGTTTTTTTTGCGTAAACCTATTAATTCGCTGCTCCTTGGCAACTAATTCGCGAGTATCTTTATAAGTTTCGTTCTCTTTAGCTTTGAATCTTTCATTTAATTCAAACTCCAGTCTTAAAGACTGGAGTTTAGACTATCGCACCTGCGGTGCGATGTCTAAACTTTAAAATGGGAAAGAAAAACAGACTTCTCTTGTAGCGAATAGAGGAAAATAAAAAGTGGCTAAAAAATGGAGTACAAATGTATT
>JBAVZX010000788.1:0-1972 GCA_049589015.1 Phormidium sp.
AGGATTTGGGAGGTTCCACCTCCTAGTTGTGCAAGATCTGAGTTAAGGTTCTCGTCATTTATGTCCATTTCCACTTTTTACATTAACCAAAAACAAGTTACTGCCAAAGCAATTAGTAAACAGAGATGAGGTAAATTACTTAACCAAGGACGGTGGGTAATTCGGAGTAAGGGATAAACACTAAAAACTAGGGCTGAGAGTAAGGTTAATCCTTGGAGAAAAGTGGCTACATCTGGGCTCCAAGTTATTGTGGGTAAAGCTGCGCCACTATAACCTAAAGTTCGGGCGAATACAGGGAGAACTTTTCCGGCTTCGGTAATTGCAGATGGAATATAGTAGGCTAAGTTAGCGGCTAAGGTGAAGGGGAGATAGGCGTAGATTACTGTGAGATAATCGGGCATTTCTGGATCTTGCCATCGGGCGATCGCATGAGTGAAATAAGTCAAAAATGTGGGAATACTCAACAGTAATACTACTACTGGAATTGAGATGAGTAAATGTTCGGAGTCGATCGCTAAATCAGACCATCCCAACCAAGTTAAAATCTTGTGGGCATGGTGCATAAACACGCCGCCTAATAATAGTAATAGTAAGGCTGCTTCCGCCGCAAAACCTCGATGATGATCGAGTAAATCTGATGCGGGGAACCTTAAGTTTAGTTGGGCGGAACGGTTGGGACAACCTTTTAAACAACTCATGCACAGCATACAATCTCGATTATCTGTGAGTTGTGCTGGGTGAGAATACAGCGGACAACCTTCGGTTGCTTGTCCTTCTGTGGGTAGTGCTTCGCCAAATACGATCGCTGTAGATTTGCTACCTTTATAACAGCTAGAAGTTTGACATTGACTGCCACAAATTTGCTGAGTTGAGCGTAATTCTAACAAGGAAAGTTTGGCAAATAAACCATTCATTCCGCCAATCGGACATAAGTGGCGACACCATAATCGACGTTCATAAATTAAGCTAAAAATTACTGCTCCCGCTGTAATAATTGTCAGTAACCAAGCAGAAAGATAGGCTTTATGGGGTAAATCCCAAAGTTTTTCCCATAAATAAATTGCCACAAATCCGCCAAATAATATCCAAGCACCCCAGCGATTTAACCATTTGTGATTCCAGGGAAGTTGCTGACGGGGAAATAACCACAAAGAGAGGCGACGTATCCATTCTCCTGTGATCATAAATGGGCAAACTGTACACCAAAAACGACCGATATAGGCGAATAAAAATAGATACATCGGCCACCACCAAGCCCAAAATAAGTTTAAAGTAATACTACTATCTCGTGTTTGGGGGCCGAAAAATCCTACTAGAGTTGTGGGGATAAATATTGCCATCATAATTCCCCATAAACCTTCAGGATACCAACGACTTAGTAACAAGGAGCGCAACCAAGTTACATGAGTTAATAAGTCAACGCGAAAGGCATTTTTATCTGATTGTACAGACCAAAATAATTGTTCGGGAATTGTTGTTTCTTCTTTGGGGGTGTTGAGGACGGCGCGATGCAAAATTTCTGCGAGTTCGGTTAAATTTCCGGGATAGTTGTAACTCAATAACCGCCGCAAATTTGCTTGATTTAATTGTAAGGTTGGGCGGTCACTTTCTCGACAAAATTTTTCTAAAAAGTAATTAGCAAATTCGGGAATATCTGCCTTTCTTTGGTTTAAGCTAAACAGCTTAATTTGAATAGTTTCTATCTCTGGAAACTCTAATGAATCGGGAGATGCTAAAATTAATCTTACCCAAGATTGAATCGGTTGCTCTGAATTTATATTTAGTAAATTCCCTTCTATACTGTCTGAATTAGGAATGATATAACCTGTTTTCAGATAGTGATTTAACCGATCGCGATCGCCACACTTCAACAGTTGCACATGATCAATTAATAAAGTTCCTCTTTCTAAAATGGCAATAATTCCTGATTGTTTTCCTTCTTTGCCAAACAGAAGGTCAGTGTTAATTGTCC
>JBAVZX010000789.1:0-7981 GCA_049589015.1 Phormidium sp.
GATTACAACAGATGACCTAGCGTTGAAAGACTACACTCACTTTACTACAGAAAGTTATCAAATAATTGGTCAACGTTTTGCTAAAGCTTATTTGGGCTTGGCAAAATCAGCAAAATCGACTGAAAAGTAGACCTGAACTGTTTTTCTAAAAGGGCGAACGAGGGGACTTGAACCCCCGAGTGGTGGAACCACAATCCACTGCCTTAACCACTTGGCTACGCTCGCCTTGCGATTATTTATCATAGCACTCTTTTCTATAAATGATCAAGTCCTTGACTGAAATACAAAAAGATTTTTTCAGTGGTAAGCTAACTCTGAACTGAAACGGACACAGTAAATTGATGAAAAGTTGGAATTGGAATATTCCCCAATCTCTGGGTACTGCAATTGTAACTGGATTACTGGTGTCCTTAGCCATCAGCAATCCCAGTGATTCGGAGTACGAGGAGTATGCTACTGGGCAACTCACCCAATACTTACAACAAAATGTCTGTCCTCAAGCACCCAAAATTTGGGGAAAGTCCCTCAAACAAGAATGCAAAAGGTTGGTTAATTCCAATCAATCAGAAATCAAAGGACTGATCTCTCAAGGTACAGAAAGATATAATTTTATTCTGTTCAGTATTTACAAAACTGAGTTGTCAATTACTCAAGTTTCGCCCTTCTTCCCTTCTGACCTATTACCTTCTTACCATTTTGGTACATTAGGAGTTGGGCATAAATTTTATATTTACCAAGCAGAGCAGCAATAGTTAACTATGGTAATTGTATAGTTAATTGCTTTGTTGGTTGCTACTAGTATGTCTTACTGTCTCACGCCTGGGTGTTTTAGTCCTGTTAACCCAGACAATGCACAATTTTGTCTGAGTTGTGGTTCTCTGTTAAGATTAAAAGACAGATATCGCCCGATGCAGCTAATCGGACAGGGTGGTTTTGGTAAAACTTTTTTAGCCATAGATGAAGGAACAACTGATAAAATTCGTTGTGTGGTAAAGCAACTTTATTTGCAAAGTAGAAATACTTTAATTGTTAAGAAAGCGACGCAGTTATTTCGTCAGGAAGCGGAACGTTTGGCAGAGTTAGGAAAACATCCGCAAATACCATCGTTATTGGCACATTTTGAACAACAAAAACAGCTTTATTTAGTGCAAGAGTTTATTCCGGGACAAACTTTAGAGAAGGAGTTACAGCAAAAGGGGGTTTTTAATGAATCTCAAATTTGGCAGTTCCTCAAAGATTTGCTTCCAGTATTAAAATTCGTCCACGATCATCAGGTGATTCACCGAGATATTAAACCCGCAAATATTATTCGTCGTCAAACCGATGGCAAGTTGGTTTTAATTGATTTTGGGGTAGCTAAGTTAATTACTGATAGTGCTTTATTTCGTACTGGTACTGCGGTGGGTACTGCGGAATATGTCGCGCCGGAACAAATGAAGGGCAAGGCTTTGCCTGCTAGCGATCTTTATAGTTTGGGTGTTACTTGCATTTATTTATTAACTGGTGTATCTCCTTTTGATTTAACTGATATTGCTAATAATACTTGGGTTTGGCGAGATTTTTTACCTAAAGGTAGTCAGGTGAGCGATCGCCTAAGTAAAATCTTAGATAAATTAATTAAACCCGCCGTTAGTCAGCGTTATCAATGTGTAGGGGATGTCTTACAAGCTGTAACTATCCTACCATCAATTCCGCCCAAAGTTCAACCTTTAACAATTACAACCAACAATATTTTTACTAATATTATACGTCGCTACACTGCTAAACCTCAAGGAGATAAATTAATCTCGGAAGTAGGAGTTGATTACACAAAGTTACAGCATTTATTAGCGGCTGGCAAATGGAAAGAAGCCGACCAAGAAACCTGGGCGGTAATGTGTTTAGCTGTCTGTAAATCAACTAATGCTTACCTACAGCTTAGTGACATTGAAAAATTGCCTGACGATGATTTACAAACTATCGATCGCCTATGGGTAAAGTACAGCCAAAGACACTTCGGTTTCAGTGTCCAAGCATACATTTTTCACAGTGTTGATGATGATTATGGAAGGTTTTGTGGGGTGGTTGGTTGGCCTCCACATCAAACCCATAATACCTACTTAAAATTTAGCTTATCAGCCCCAGTGGGACATTTGCCCTCACGCAGTTGGATTGGTGGATCTCAGTGGTGGCGACATGGGGCAATTATGGCATCCAAACTCAGCAAATCTTAAATTTCCGAAATTAACAGAGTGTCAATCATTCTCATCTAACTAAAAAGTAAAATCTTTATTTTTTACCTTTGGTAAGTTTAGTTGTTTCGTGACATAGATAGAGATTGCTAATTAGTTGATTGTTCTTCCCGGCAATCTCTAGCTTAATAAACTCTTAATTATTGATAAAGATTTTCATCAATCACTGAAATCCTAGTTGACTGTTAAGAGGAAAGTGATAAATTGTCAATAGCTGCAACCAGATTCCTTAAGTAACAGGAAAAGGGGAAAATTATGACCCAAGCTGTAGGTTTGAAACAGGCTGTCGATCAGATCGCTGACAATCCAGTTTTATTGGAAAAATCCGTTACAGCACCTGTCTGTGAAGGATTAAATATTGCCTTGGCTAGCTTTCAAGCATTGTATCTGCAATATCAGAAACATCACTTTGTAGTTGAAGGTAGTGAATTCTATTCTCTGCATCAATTCTTTCAAGATAGCTACGGAGAAGTAGAAGGACATATTCATGAAATTGGGGAACGTTTGAATGGTTTAGGCGGTGTTCCTGTTGCTAGTTTCACCAAACTTGCTGAATTATGTTGTTTTACTCCCGAAAGTGATGGCATTTATACTAGCCGTTCGATGGTAGAAAATGATTTACAAGCTGAACAAGCTGCGATCAAACTAATGAGAAGCCAAGCTGCACAAGCAGAGAGTTTAGGCGATCGCGCTACTCGTTATTTGTATGAAAAAATCCTTCTTGAGACAGAAGACAGAGCATTCCATTTAGCTCATTTCCTGGCTCATGATAGTCTGACTCTTGCTTTTGTTGCCCCTGGTAATAATTAAACAATTGATCGTTTACTATTAACGACCATAAAAACTTTGGAAAAACATTTGGGTGTCACAGACACCCTTTTTTACGTTAGTTGTGAGGGTTTTAGCCCAATTAAGGACTGAAGTCAGAAACAGTCCAATTCTGGTAAGGTCTACTGATTTTTTACTGAAAATTTTGGCTTTTAGATTGACGGCTGATTACAATGAAAACGCGCAGAGCAGAATGGTAGCATAAACTTTGTACACTGTAAAAACAGCTGAGTTTTTCAGGTTATAACTAAAATTCCCTATTGCTGAGTAACAAAAGGAATTAGTACAGAAAGTTAGGTGAAACAGGACGATTATGCAATTTATCGATCAAGTAGAAATACAAGTTGAAGCTGGTAACGGTGGCGATGGAATTGTCGCTTTCCGGCGGGAAAAGTATGTTCCGGCTGGTGGGCCTTCTGGTGGGAATGGGGGCAAAGGCGGTTCTTGTATTCTTGTGGGTACTTCAAACTTGCAAACTTTGCTGGATTTTAAATACAATCATCGGTTTAAGGCTGATGATGGTTCTCGTGGGGGGCCGAATAATCGTACTGGGGCGAATGGGAGCGATCGCATTATCCAAGTTCCCTGTGGTACAGTCGTTTATGATGCCGAAACAGACGAAATTTTGGGAGATATTGTGGAAGCTGGGCAAACTCTTTGTATCGCCCAAGGTGGCAAAGGTGGTTTAGGAAATCAGCATTTTCTCAGTAATCGTAACCGTGCCCCAGAATATGCTTTACCAGGTTTACCCGGAGAACAGCGACTTCTCCGTTTGGAATTAAAACTGTTAGCGGAAGTGGGAATTATGGGGTTGCCAAATGCGGGAAAATCTACCTTAATTTCCGCCATTTCCGCTGCTAAACCCAAAATTGCTGATTATCCTTTTACTACTTTAGTGCCGAACTTAGGTGTAGTCCAGAAACCGGATGGTGATGGCGCTGTTTTTGCTGATATTCCCGGATTGATTGAAGGTGCTCATTTAGGTGTAGGTTTAGGGCATGATTTTTTACGTCATATTGAACGGACTCGGTTATTGCTGCATTTAATTGATGCAACGGCGGAAGATCCGATCGCCAATTATCGCACAATTCAAGAGGAATTATTAGCTTATGGTCGAGGTTTACCGGAACATCCGCAACTGTTGGCTTTGAGTAAAATTGATGCGATCGATCCCGCACAAACCGACTTAGAAAAACTGCGCCAACAATTGCAAGAATTGAGTGGAAATCAAGTTTTTCTCATTTCCTCTGCTACTCGTTCTGGACTGGAAAACTTGTTACAAAAAATTTGGTTAATGTTGGAGAAAACAGAAGAATTGGCACCTGAAACTCTACTTCTTTAACTTACGCGAAAGAATTCAAATTCAGTTTGATAGCGGCATTTTACCAAGATTTCAACAAACAGTTGATGTCGTACAGAGAAACCCGATTTCTTCAAGAAACCGGGTTTCTCTGTCCAATCAGGAATTTTTAAAGTTTTCAACAAGATTTCAGTATAGAAATTAAAAATTTAGTAAAAATTACCGAAATTTACCGAAAGCTTAACTTCTCTTAAACTAACGCTGATACTCTCAATCAGTGCAAGTACAGCAGATTTACGGTTATTTATCAACCAAGCCAACACAATGGCAAAGAATAAGTCTGTAATTATCTATACCTGCTAACAACGATTATTTTTTCAGAGGTCAATTGTCATGGCAAAAAATCTACCTGCGTCCAACATTTTCAGGAGAATGCAAAAATTCGTCAGCACAACTATTCAATCTACTTTGTTATTAGGTGTAGTAACTGCACCAGCAACAGCTTTAAATCTTACACCAATTGGTACTTACAATACTGGAATTTTTGATGAAGGCGCAGCGGAAATTTCTGCTTACGATCCAATAACTCAAAGGTTATTTGTTACTAATGCTAATGCTAATACAATTGATGTTTTAAGCATTAGCGATCCGACTAATCCATCTTTGTTATTTAATATAGATCTAAATCCTTATGGTGGTGGGGTAAATAGTGTTGCTTATAGCAATAATATGTTTGCGATCGCAGTGGAAAGTACGATCGCCCAAGACCCAGGAAATGTAGTTTTCTTCAACGCTGACGGTAATTTTTTAAACTCCGTTACTGTTGGCGCTTTACCTGATATGCTGACCTTTACACCTGATGGAAAAAAGGTATTAGTTGCTAATGAAGGCGAACCAAGCAGTGATTATACAGTCGATCCTGAAGGTTCGGTAAGCATTATTGACTTACTTGATTTTAGCGTCAAAACTGCTGGTTTTAATGGAGTTCCTGTTACTGGTTTCGTGCGTCAATTTGGCCCCAATGCTACATTGGCTCAAGATTTAGAACCAGAATATATTGCTGTTTCTGCTGATGGGAAAAAAGCTTGGGTAACACTACAAGAAAATAATGCTTTAGGTATTTTGGATATTGCCGAAGGTAAGTTTGAAAAAATTGTTGGACTTGGTTTTAAAGACCACAGTTTAGCGGAAAATTCTCTGGATGCTAGCGATCGAGATAATCAGATTAATTTCACAACTTATCCTAATTTATTTGGGATGTATCAACCAGATGCGATCGCCTCTTACACCGTAAATGGCAAAACCTATTTAGTCACAGCTAACGAAGGCGATAGTCGTGACTATGATGCTTTTGCGGAAGAAGCCAGAATCAAAGATTTATTACTCGACCCCGAAGCATTTCCTAACGCTGCTGAATTACAAACTAACCCGAAATTAGGACGTTTACAAGTTACAAATACGCTAGGCGACACTGACGGAGATGGCGACTACGATAAACTTTACGCTTTTGGCGGACGTTCTTTTTCCATTTGGGATGAAAGTGGCAACTTAGTTTTTGACAGCAAAGATGCTTTGGAAAAAATCACTGCGGAACGTTTTCCCGAATTTTTTAATGCCAGTAATGACGATCAACAATTTGACAGTCGCAGTGATAACAAAGGGCCAGAACCAGAAGGTCTAACTGTAGCCGAATTTATGGGTCGAACCTATGCCTTTATCGGGTTAGAACGCATTGGCGGAGTGATGGTTTATGATATCTCCGATCCTGTGCAACCAGTGTTTGTTGATTATGTAAATAGTAAGCGCAAGTTTTTGGGTGATCCTAAATTAGGAACCGCAGGAGATCTCGGCCCTGAAGGGTTATTATTTATTGCTGCAAAAAACAGTCCTACAGGTAATCCTTTGTTAGTGGTAACTAATGAAATTAGCGGTTCAACTACTATTTATTCCGCATCTGTTCCCGAACCTTCCGCAGTTTTAGGTTTGTTGGTTTTGAGTAGTTTTGGTTTGTTAGGTTTGCGACGCAAAGGTTTATGTTCTTAGTTTAGGTACGCTTCGATGGTGCGTCAGAAAAGCTAAAACTTTTACTAATTTAAGGATTTTTGCTCTGACGCACCCTACGAATAGAGAGATTTTTATTTATTAGGAAATTTTAATAGTTATTGTTTAAAATTAACTAAAATTCAAATTTTAAATTTACGGTGGGAGTATGTCAATAAGTTGATTGGCGACTGAGGAAAAACTTTTGAATTTGTCGGGGCAGGTGAGAGTAGATAGCGCCAGTGCGGATGACCGTAAATCACAAAATTATCTGATCGGGCTTAGTGCATGGAGCAAGCGGAAACGATCCGACTACCATTTGGGCAAAACTGGAAAAATTCGCTAACTAGGGCAATGATAATTATTGCTAACTTGGGAATCATAAAACTGACGAGATTTGCCACAAAGGTTATGATAAACTTGCGCTTCTTATCTTGACTATTTTTCGGTAGTCGGTAATCAAGTTTTTTCTTCTTATTTATTACCAACTACCGATTACCAACTATCGTAATATTATGCAGATCACAAAATCCGACTTAGCAAAAATTGTCGCCCAAGCTAGTTCTCTGTCAGAGCGCCTCCCGGTGGAGTCGTTTGCAGTTAATCATACAGGTATCGGGGAATCACAAAATCATCCTCGCCTGGAACGCTGGTGTCAAGTGGTGGGGCAAGGGAACTGGGAAAAGTTTACCAAACGGTTGATCTGGGATGAGTTGAATTTAGAGCAAGCAAATCAAATTGTGCGATCGCTTCCGCCTGTAAATCCTGAATTTTTGCCGACTTGGGCAGAAACTTTAAATGAAATTATACAAGCTGCTTGGTTATTAGTAAATGATCCAGAAAAAAGGGGAGAAATTTTCTCTTGTGAACTCAAGGATCAGCATAATTTTGTTTCCGAAGATGAATATAATCATCCGGCAACTAGTCAAATCGATAAATTACCTCTAGATCCAGGATTAAGATTACCCTTCAAAGAAATATTACTTCCAGCGATTTCTGTAGCCAGACAAAAATTATTAAATTATCTAAGTTACCCGACATTTTCACCTTTAGAATTACTTTCTATTTCAGCTTATTTTACTTTAGAACGCAACCTACTAAACCAACTCTTAAATTTAAGTGGAAAAACTTTAGAATATGAATTTGCTCGATCGCGTCCTTTAGGGCAAAATTTACTGAACTTACTGCGACAATCTACAGGCGATCGCGCCCAAATTAAAGTTCAGTACGATGCTTTTGTCCAAAAAATTTTGCAAGATGGACTAGTAACTTTTTTCCAGAATTATCCGGTCTTAGGTCGATTAATGGCAACAGCAATTGATTTCTGGGTAGAAGCAACAGCCAAATTTTTACAACGATTGCAAACCAATTTAAAGGAAATTCAGCAAATATTTAAACCTGAGCAAAGTTCACTCAGTCAATTAGGGAAAGTTATTACAATAAAGCCTGCTCTTTCCGATCCTCATAATTCTGGCAATACCGTAATTGCTCTCACCTTTGAATCTGGATTGCAGGTAGTTTACAAACCCAAAGGGTTAGGTGCAGAAGTAGCTTATACCCAGTTTTTAGAATGGTGCAATCA
>JBAVZX010000790.1:0-1909 GCA_049589015.1 Phormidium sp.
GGAAAATCCCAATAACGCCGGGGGACATTTAGGTGCAAAGTACGAAGAACTGGACGATCCAGCATTGGAAGCAGAACAGGTAATTCCTGAACTGGTAAATTATTTAAGCAACGAACTTGGTCAACCGATTCCCGTGATTGCAGCGGGCGGTGTTTGGGATCGAGCAGATATCGACAGGATGCTAGAGTTAGGGGCAAGTGGAGTGCAAATGGGTACTCGTTTTATTACAACAGACGAGTGTGATGCTGATATTCGTTATAAAGAATTTCATTTGCACGCTCAATCGGAAGATGTCATCGTGGTGAAAAGTCCAGTGGGATTACCTGGAAGGGCGCTGCGAAATCCCTTTATAGAAAAGGCGATGTCGGATTCTGCACCAGCAGAAAAAGGATGTAAGTTAAACTGTTTACAAGTTTGCCGTTTCCGCGAAGCTGGGGAACTTTATTGTATTGTTCAGGCGTTGGACAAAGCGGCGCGGGGTGATGTGGAAAATGGTTTGGTTTTTTCCGGTAGTAATGCTGGACGTGCGGAACGGATTGTGCCTGTGGCTGAGTTGATGGCAGAGTTAGTGTTAAATCCGGCTTGAATACTAGGTTTTGGAGTTTTTTAGGGAACCACGTTCGCGTAGCGTGCGCGTAGCGTGTAAGACGCGAAGGACACGAAGGAAGAAGAAGGAAGTGGAAGAAGATCAGCTAATTGGGATTTAGTATCTATTCTATGTCTCCGTGTCTTTGCGTTTCCGCATCAGTAACGCACCTCAAGCTACAGCAAAGTCAGTGTACTGTCGAGTTTTAGGATTGTGGAATGCCAATACAATATCTTCTTTGGGAACACCTGCAAGAACTAACTCGTTCGCTATGCCTTCTTCAGTCCAATCTTCTTCAATCCAAAATTTACCTTCACGGATTCGGACATAAACAGTCATTCCTGTAATCCGTTCTCCATTCTGCCAACCGAGATTCATCCATATATAATGACCATTACGATCGTCCTCTATAAGAAAAGTGTCTAACTCAGGATTAGGACGGCGATTAGATAAATCGATATACTCTGTCAAAATACGCTTCAATAACTTCGGATATTCCGTTAGTTTATCCATTGCTCAATCTCCTCTAATTCTGTATCTACAACAATGAGCGACAATTGATGTTTATTTAGAATGAGTTGAATTACGTCTTGATTGAAAAAAGTTTTGTATGCTATGGCACTCACGGCAAGGTATAGTTTGCGATCGGGTGCTGTTTCTTCTAAAAGATAACGATAAATGTCATATTGACCAAGAGCCTCTTTCAAGTCTTGTAACTTGGATGCACCAATAAAACTCTTTACCTCAACCACAATTTTTTGACCAGAACGTTCAGCTGCTAGAGGACGTTCAGCACCGAGATCGGCATAAAGCTTTGTTCTTCGATACACGATAATGTAAGGATCATCGGTGACAAACCAACCATCTTTGATAAGTGCATTTTTGACAGCATCATGAATGAAGTCCAGTTTAGGCATAGCATCATTATAAAGAGGCTGTAAGCAAACTGCTTCTTTAAGATTTAGGGGCAGAGATTCTTGTTTGGGGAATTTTTTCGCAGATAATCTCGTACCCAATTACAAGCGTAAGTTAGGCGATCGATCTCCAGAATTTCTGCCAAATTCCATACTATAACAGTGTGGTTGTCAGCTGCGGAAAGCAGGATGGGAAGTTGGGGATGAAACTGCACATCTCGCACCGCGCCAATATGACCTGTTAAAGTGGTGATCAAAGTGCCATCCCGTCGCCAAATCTTAACGGTTTCGTCAATACTACTACTAGCAATCAAGGAACCATCGGGACTAAAGGCAACACCCCAAACTGCCGCAGTGTGTCCTTTTAAGGTTTGCAAAAGTTGACCATCTCGCGTCCAAAGTTTGACTG
>JBAVZX010000791.1:0-1917 GCA_049589015.1 Phormidium sp.
GTGTCGATCGCACAACATCAGTAAAAAAAGTTGCTCAATTAATTATAGAAAACCAAGTAAGTTCTGTAGTAATTACCGCAAAAAGAGAACCAGAAAATATTGTTCCTATAGGAGTAGTTACAGAACGCCAAATTGTCCAAGCTTGGGCGCTAGGAATAGATATAGCGCAAACACCTGCGTCTTTAATTATGCGGAGATTGGGACAAGAATTAAATCCTACGAATTCGCTGCTTTATGCTTATCAGCAAATGCAAAGCGATCGCATGGATACACTCTTAGTTTCTGAAGGTAAAAGCGAACTTTCTGGTGGGCAATGGGGAATAATTACCGCAATGGAATTATTGCGATCGCTAGAACCAATGCAGATTTATCGACGACTTAAACGTACTCAACAATTTGCCCAACAACTTCAAGTCGAAAAAGCGCAACTTTTGTCTCGTCGTAATGCTGAATTAACAGAGCAAGTACAGCAACAAACAGAAAAACTGCGCCAAGAGTCGGAAAAACTGAAGCAACAAGTGCAGCAAGCGAAACTAATTAACCAAATTACCCAAGCCATGCGGGGAACTTTGGTATTAGATGAAATTTTCCAAACTACCGTTAATCAATTACATGAAGCTTTAAAGGTTAGTCGCTGCTTAATTTTCCACCCAAATACTGATAATCAATTCGCAGTTCATCATGTTTCCGAAGCTACTTGCAAAGGTAGCAGTTTAATTGGTCTACACTGTAATTTTTACCAACTTTATGACGCGCAATTAAGCCAAGGTAAACCGCTGATTTTACCTGAGATTAATTCTAGTTTTCCTACGGAAATTCAGGAAGCTGCTCAAGGGTGTAAAATTCGCGCCATTATGATTATGCCATTGATTTATCAGCAAACTTATATTGGCGGAATTAGTTTACATCAATGCGATCGCCAAAGAGAATGGACAGAAGATGAAGTAGATTTTGTTAAAGCAATCGCTGACCATTGTGCGATCGCCATTCATCAAGCCAAACTTTACCAAGAATTACAAACTGAACTGCAAGAACGGCAAAAAGCAGAAGCAGCCTTAAGAAAACAAAAGCAATTTCTCCAAGATGTTATTGATACTAATCCCAACCTAATTTTTGTTAAAGATTGGCAAGGTAGATTTGTTTTAGCTAATCAAGCTTGTGCAGATATTTTGGGTATAAATGTTGAGCAAATGCTTGGTAAAACAGATGGAGAATTAAATCCAACTCTAGGAGAAAGGCAGCAATTTAATCCTGACGATCAAGAGGTGATGACCACCCGCAAAACTAAATTTATCTCCGAAGAGCCGCTGACTAATGTTACAGGTGAAGTGCGCTGGTTGCAAACAGTAAAAAAACCGCTGTTATCTTCAGATGGTCAAACTATTCAATTGTTGGGTGTGGCTACTGATATTACAGAACGCAAACGTGCCGAAACAGCACTACAAGAACTTAACTCCCAATTAGAAAGTAAAGTTGCAGAACGCACCGAACAATTAAATCAAATTATTAGGGGACTGGCAAAGGAAATTGTTCAACATCAACGCACAGAAGTTTCATTGCAGCAAAACCAAGCACAATTACAAGCTATTCTGGATAATTTACCAGCAGTTATGTATGTATACGACACACAAGATAGATACTTACTAATTAATCGTCAGTATGAAACTCTATTTAATGTAAAGAAAGAAGAAATTGTCGGTCAAACTGTATATGATTTTTGGTCGCCAGAAATTGCCGATCTGTTTGCGACAAATAACCGCCTGGTACGGGAACACGGAACTGCGCTACATACTGAAGAAATTGCACCTCATGAAGATAGTTTACATACTTATATCACAGTTAAATTCCCTTTAAAAGATAGCGATGGTGAAATTTATGCTGTTTGTGGAATTTCTACTGATATTACCGATCGCAAAC
>JBAVZX010000792.1:0-1768 GCA_049589015.1 Phormidium sp.
CTTCATAAGGGGGGCTAAGAAAATCCAGAGTTGTAACTAGCAACTTGCGTTAAAGTTAGCTATTTTACCCAAAATTCTGCTATCTGACGCACCCTACAGCTTTTGCATACTGCTGGCGCATTTTACTTCCGTTGCAGTTACTATACCAGGCATAGCTGGATCTCCCGCTTCTTTAGTTTCACATACTATTGCTTGCGATGTTTTATCGGCACCAGGCACAGGTGCAACTAAACCAACAACTCCGGTGTAGCCTTTAACATTTTTATTTAATGGAATGGCAAAGGCATTAACTCCATTTTTACCAATTGGTGAAATTGAATATTTATAATTAGAAGTTTGAGTCTTAATACCAACTGCCAAGCTTCCCCATCCTTCGGGAGTGTTTTCTGTGACAAACGTACCATTTTCTGTGTAGTAAGCTTGTTGAGCTTTATTGATTGAGCTAACATATTGTTTGCCTTCTAGTGCTTTGCCTTTATTGGCTTGACCGCGTTGGCTAAAAGCCGAAAAGCTATAATACATAGGACCAATTGATACTAGGATAGCTACAAATTGTACGAAAGCCAAAAAATCAAACGGAGTGGTTACTTTTTCAGTGTTTTTTTGCTGATCTGAATCTGCTATTTCTTCGGAAGAAATACCGTTATTTAATGCAGTCTTTGCTTGACGTGCTGTATTAAATCGTCGTTCAACAGCAGGATCGGTTAATATTGATAACCACTGGGAAAAACTCGGACTGAGACTTAGTTTATCTGGTATTTGCCACCGCATTTTTCGCTGCGGTAAATCAGCCGGAGAAATACCCGTTAATAAATGAATCAAAGTCGCTCCCAATGAGAATAAATCAGAAGCAGGTATAGCGCCTCCCCACAGTTGTTCCGGTGCTGCATACCCCGCCGTTCCTACCACAGTAAAGGTAACTCCTTCTGCTTTGGCTTTCTCTTGCACTGCGCCAAAATCTACCAGATATACTTGCTTATTTTGGTTATAAATAATGTTACTGGGTTTAAGATCTCGATGCAAGACTGGCGGACTCAATTCATGGAGATAAATTAGAATATCCAAAAGTTGATTGGCTATATCTTTGGCTTCGATTTCTGTGCAGAGTTTTCCCTTATTTAATAGCTGCTGTAAAGATGAACCGGGAATATATTCTTGTACTAACCCAAACCAAGGTAAACCATCACCCGCTTGTTTGTCTAAGGAAAAATAATTGAGATACTTGGGAATTTTGGGATGGTTGAGTTGTTTGAGAACAGATGCTTCCCGTTCAAATAATTTTAATTCTTCCCACTGCATTTGCGGGCTAAATGACAATAGTTTAATAATTACTTGTTGGTGAGGTTCGGTGGATAAATCAACCCCTAACCAAGTTTGACGATTAGCATGATTCCCTAACAGTTGTTGGAGTTGATAACGGTTTTGTAAGACTTGTTTTTGGCACAGCATAATCAATTTCCTTTTGATTTTTAGTTTGATGAAACGGGTTTCTCTGGTTGTGAGATTGATATTTTAGAAGAGGACAAAAAATCCAGTTTATTACGGGTTACGCAACCAATCTTTGATTTCTTGAACTAGCCAGTCACGCTCTGATTCGGTTAATTTTTTACCAAACCTATATACCTCTTTTTCCGTTTCGATAATGATTCCCTCAAAAGGGATGGCTTCTACATTTTTAATTTGTGATGTTTTGCCTGAACCCCACTTAGAGACAAAGGTGAAAAAGCTCTTTTTAAACAGGAAGTTATCCCGATCAAAATAAAGTTTG
>JBAVZX010000793.1:0-2086 GCA_049589015.1 Phormidium sp.
GAGATGAGAAAAGAACAATTTAATGCTGTTTTTAATCAACTAACTTCTCGACGGAAGGAAGTATTACTTAAGTTTCTGGCTAATAAAACAGATGCAGAAATCGCCAAAAGTTTAAATATTATAGAGGCAACTGTAAGAAAACATATAGAAGAGATCTGTAAGAAATTTGGTTTAACAAATGAGTTTCCAGACGAACGACGCTCAAAACGTTCTGAGTTAATTTCACTATTTGCTAAATACAAACCTGAGTTATTGGGAAATAGTTGTTTAGTATCTCTAGAGACATCGCATTCCCCAACATCCCTACAACCTGAAGAACCAGAACAAAATAAAACACTATCCAGAAACATTGATTTTTTAGGGCGCGAGGGAGCGATCGCACACCTCAATACTCTTATTGCTAGTCGAGGAGCAAAGGTAATTGGCATATATGGTAAGGGTGGAATAGGTAAAACTACCTTAGCTCGTAAATACTTTGAAATAAAAGGAATAACTTGTCTGAAACTGAACGTAGGAACTGATTACATAACTTCTGTAAAAAGTTGGGTGAAGAATCAACTACGCGAACACTTTAAAGAAGAACCAGAAAAAGATTTTATTGAAATACTAGAGCAGTTTAAATATAAGCTACAAAATCAAACTATTGGAGTATTAATTGATAACACAGAAAATATCCTCAATGAAAAATTTAAGTTTGATGAAGCTCATCGCGATTATGTAGAGCTACTTGACAGAGTATTGAGTTATCCAACTGTTAAGTCAGTTACTCTTATAACGAGTCGTGAACGCCTGAATGAATCCAAATTGAGCTTTATTGAGCCATACCTTTTACCAGAATTAGATGAGAACGCATGGCGAGAATATTTTAAGAGTTTTAAAATTAACACTGATTCTCCATTTTTCAATTGCTTACACAAAGCTTATGGTGGAAATGCTCAAGCAATGAAATTTTTGAGTTCTGATATAGAAATAGATTATAGTGGTAATTTAGAAGCTTACTGGCAAAATAATAAAGAATTTTTGCTAAAAGGCGAAATAAAAGATTTAATTTCTCTTCAATTTGAGCGGCTACAGAAACTTGATGCAAAAGCATATAATCTTCTATGCAGAATGGGAATTTATCGTTATCAAGATATTACTAAAGTAACAAGTAATGATCTTAATTATTTACTTTGGGATGTACCAGATTTTGAAAAAAGACAGGTAATTGAATCTTTGCGTCAAAGGCATTTAATTGAGTTCCATAAAGGCGAGTATTGGCTTCATCAAATGATCCGCGAAGAGGCACTAGTAAGATTAAAACTGAGTGGTGAGTTAAATTATGCACTGCGGTTAATGAAGCAGCAGATAGATGCAATTGTCGTTTCTGATGAAGAATTACAAGCATTTTTGATATGGATAGATGATAAATATACTTCTCTTAAAGTTCCTTATCAGCCAGCAGCAGTTAGAGCTTTTTATTTTGATCTAAAGCTTTCTGATCCAGCATTCCCAGTACTTATTGAAAAAGATAGTAGCAGTAATAGGGCTACTATAGTAAGTATTGACCTTTTTCTTCCTCTTAATTATCCGTCACTAGATCATTTTGATTCAGATTTTGATTTTGATAAACTCCATTCTAACGTTAAACTTGACATTAATCTCACTATTGCTCTTATTTACGCTAATAGTTTTTCTAATTTATACTTAGACTTACTTCGTGATGATATGGAGCTTACTAATCCTGATATTTATATTCTTTACATTGTAAATTATCTTGAGCAAGCTTTTGAGCTAGCTAAAGAGAATAAATTGAAACAAGAAATAAAACTAATAGAAATAAACCTAATAGAAATAAACCTAACAGAAGCATTACTGTATAGTGATAATGGCAAAAAATTAGTTGAAGAAATAAAAACTGTTGCTGTTCAACTAAAACAATTAATGATTAATTATCGTTATTATCTTGGTTACGATTGGCAGTTTAGTCAACAGCAATATGAAAAGCTTATTCAATACCACAATGCTAATAAGTTGCTTGTAAATTCTCTCATTAGCCGTGATGTAAGCGAGGAAGTTCGCCAGGAAATGAAGCAAAGTTTATGGT
>JBAVZX010000794.1:0-7410 GCA_049589015.1 Phormidium sp.
TAGAGACGTTGTATGCAACGTCTCTACCAGTTGCATACAACGTCTCTACCAGGGTTTACGAATTTCAGGAATTTTACGGAGATCGTTGTAGTAAAATAATAGTTTCATTTAACAGTTGAATTGTTGATTATGAGTAGAATAGTTAATTTGGGACAAGCTCTATCAATTGTTGCTTTGGTATCTTTATCTTTAGGCAGTGCAAAGGCTATTTCTGCCACGCAAACTAATTTAACCCCAAGTCAAAATAGCAATGAAATTTTGGTTGCACAGCGACGTTGTAACGATAAATTTATGATGGTATCAACGCCTGAAGGTGGGCCTATACAAGTGCGCGATCGCAACGACATTAAAGCCAAATCTTTCGGTACTATTCCTAATGGTTCAGTCGTGTTGCTCAAGAAGTTCGATCGATCGGGAGATTGGGCAAATATTGTTACCGACAGAGGCAACGGTTACGAAGGTTGGGTATGGGCAAATTACCTAACTTGTGGCGCTGATTGATCTTTGGAAAATAGTTATGTAAAAATTGATAAATAATGTAGATGCTTCTACCCGTGAATAAGATATGTTCTTATTCACGAGTTTTTATTATAATGGCATTAATTATATTAAAGAGCCAGAAAAAATTATGCAAGCGAAAGAATTGTTAGAAAAGGTTCAATTTGTGGTAGATGCCGAGGGAAATAAATCTGCCGTGCAACTCAGTCTGGAAGTTTGGGAAGAACTATTAACTATTTTGGAAGATTTGGAAGATGCTGAGGAAATTCGCCTAGCAAGGGAGAACAAAGAAACAGCTATTCCTTGGTCACAAGCTAAAGCAGAGTTAGGGATAGACGTTTAAATGTATACGATCGAAATTCTCCCCAAAGCAATCAAATACCTAGACTTCCTCACAACGCAATAGATACATTTCATTTAATGCGATTATTGCGTTTAATGCGAATTTGTTTTATACTTTAAGAAATTATGCTCTTTTAAGTATTATGCTGAAGCAAAAATTGTCGTTGGAGTCGGTTATTCAGCCAGAAGAAGCAGATGCGATCGCCAAATTAGCACAAATCCTCAGTTTGGAAACTTCACAAATAAAATTAGTCGGAAGCAACGGAGAAGAAGTTCTAATTTCTGAGTCTGTTCGCAGTGTGTTACGTCAAGTTGTTCGCGCAATGGCAGATGGGAAAACTATTACTTTGACACCCCATAATTGCGAACTAACAACACAGGAAGCTGCTGATATTTTGAATGTTTCCAGACCGTTTTTGATTAAGTTATTAGAGGAAGAACAAATTCCATATATTAAGGTGGGAAAACATCGGCGGATTCGTTATGAAGATTTGATGAAGTATAAGGAAAAACGGGATGAAAACCGGGATCAACTGTTGGCGCAGCTAACCCAAATGAGTCAAGAAGCTGGATTTTATGAATAGGAGTAATCGAACCCTAAAATGGCTGAATTTCCTGTTATTTTAGATTCCTGCGTTTTGTTTCCATAGACGTTTAAATGTATACGATCGAAATTCTCACCAAAGCAATCAAACTAAAATTTACTATTTACAAATTACTCTTTTTTACACAAGCTAATTCTAATTAATAGTTATAACAATTATTTAGGCTTTCCCAATAAAAATGTGACACATCGACCGTAGACTGATCGACCACAGACATTGACAATTGGCAGATGAACGAATCGAGGAAAAAGATCCTGCGTGCCTTGGGTCAACTTGTCAAGCAGCGGCGAACAGCACTTGGTATCTCTCAAGAGGAACTTGGACTACGCGCTAATTTAGACCGCACATACATTTCTGGAATCGAGCGTGGTGTCAGAAATCCTTCTGTTACTGCGCTTGTCAGTCTTGCTATTGGCTTAGGTATCACAGTTTCCGAACTGCTCGAAAATCTCGAAATAGAAGCGGATAAGAAAGAGTGACTGACAAAAATTTAGTAGAAACTATTAAATCTCAAATTAAAAAAGATTCAACCCAATATAAAGTTTTTAACCTTTTATCAGACCAACAATGGCATTGTCGCGAGTGTGAGGGGAAAAAAATAGGTTCTGGGCAATATGCTGGAGGTGGAGGAATTCAAGGCTTACAACGTGGGACAAGAAATCGTCCCGGTCTTGCGATCGAAACAGAAAAGAGATACTGTGAAAATTGTCAGGCGATACGTATAGGCGATCGCTGGACAGGAGAAATAAAATCAGCAAATTCCGCTGCTAATATACCTGCCTCTTTAGTACAAAAAATTTTAGAAGTCTATTCTTATACAGATGTTATCGAACAAAGGCAAAGACAAGCCCATGAATTAATAATAGATCATCGTTTTCCTATGGAGCGCTGGGGAAAAAGTGAGTCACCACATCTTACTTCAATGAGCAATGATGAAATCAAAAAAAAGTTTCAGTTACTAAAAAAGGATAGTTCTGGCAATCATAATCTGCTTAAATCCAGAAGTTGCGAACGTTGTATCAAAACTGGAAAAAGAGGTACACCTTTTGGCATTAGATTTTGGTATAAAGGAGGAGAAAATTGGCCTTCTGTACATCAGCGAGGTGCTGAGGCTGAAGAAGGCTGTGTCGGATGTGGCTGGTATAATTTTGAAGCTTGGCGTGATGCGCTCAATCAAAAGTTAGCGGAATCTGCTCAAAATGATTAACAGAAATTTTAGTTTGAGAATTAGATTCTATTGCATTCAAATAAGGTATCAGCGCATAACTTATACATTCAGCTAATCTTGGTGGCACAGCATTACCAATTTGCCACATAGCTTTTTTCATGGAACCTTTAAAAATAAAACTGTCGGGAAATGTCTGCAAACGAGCCATTTCTCGCGCTGAAATAACCCGGTTTAAATAAGGATGAATGTGTGTACCTCCGTGATTTTCTTTCACAGTCATACTTGGTTTACCAGGGTATTGACGCTTGAATGCATCAACATAACTTTCATACAAAGAACCACCAGGCGGAACTTTTGCTATTCTCTCCATATATTCTAGTGAATGGCGAGTCCATTCGTGATTTATTTCTGGGATAGCTGTATATTCTGGCAAATCGGAAATAGCTGATTCAATAGGTTTATATTCATGGGCTAATAATTGAATTTTCGGATAGGGATTTTCCATGCCAAATTTGTTTGCAATAAAAATGGCTCTCGGTCTAATTTGTGGTACTCCATAAGCGGCAGATTCTAAAATTGCGACAGACATATTGGGATAGCCAATGGCAGCAAATTCTTCACGAATAGCTTTTAGAACTGCACCTTTTTTCATGGTAATAATTCCCGGTACATTTTCCATTACCACGTACCAAGGTTTGATTTCCGAAACAACACGCACAAACTCTTTAAATAATCGATTGCGAGGGTCGTTAGGATCGCGTTTTCCGGCAACTGAAAAACCTTGACATGGTGGCCCACCAATTACAAGATGTATTTCAGGAGAATCTATTTCATTTAGCCAATTTTGGAAATTAAAATTTGCTATATCTCCGTTAAAATGATGACATTGAGGAAAGTTAAATTTATAGGTTGCTGAAGCGATCGCATTTACTTCTACACTTGCTATCGGTTGAAATCCTGCTTGTACTAAACCTTGTGTAATTCCTCCTGCACCGCAGAAAAGATCGACAAATTTATAGGTTGATATTGCTGTAGGTGGGGTGTTTACATCAATAAATATTTTGTAGGGATCGCGATCGCTTTCGTTGAGTTCCTTTTGGATGCGTTCGTAACGTCCTAATTTAGGTTTCTTTGGTTTCTTGATGGGGTTTTGATTTTCGCGATCGCAAAACAAAGATAGTTGTATTGCTTCCATAATAGATTGCTTGTTTTTCTAACTGTAGTATTGTCGCATATCATATAAGGTATTAAAGAGCGATCGAAAATTCGTTAAGCTCATAATTAAAGTCAAACTTGGTAGTTTACTCATACCCCTATTGATACTCTTTGAACACCAACAAATTCCAGTGATTCTCCTGTATCTTGCTCAACTTCTAAACAAAGTTCGATCGCTTCTCGAATGCGTTCCATCAGTTCATCAAGAGATTTTGCTTGCGTATGACACCCAGGAAGACTAGGCACAGAAGCAACAAAATAACCTTCCGAATCTCGCTCGATAATTACATTAAATTCTTTGTTCATTTTACAGCCATCTTTGTTTACTATTAATTAGTTATAGCTTGCATTTCACCAATTAACCAACTATATAACTGACTTCTCCCACTTTCACGACCTCGGCGCAAAGCTTCTTCTAATAAACTAAAAGGTAAATTTGGGAAAAGTTGAGATTGGGTTATTTGCTTACTTCCATTATCTGTGATCGCAAAAGCAATCAATAAAGCTTGCACTACATTAACAATCCAATACTCTCTCACTCCCAGTTGTTCGTATAACATTCGCTTGCTACCAATATCATCAGAAAGAGAAGTTTTGGCTATTTCAATTACTAAATCTGGTGGCGGATAAACATTTAGATCTACAATAGTTGTATTAGCTGGAATAATTTCGGCATTCTCACCAATATAAAAAGCTAAATCTGGTTGCGATTCTGCTTCATTACCTCGCCTAAATGTACAATTTGTTACTCCACTAATAGGAATATTTTTAAGACCGCTAAATAATGCAACAGCATACCCCATTAAAGAATTATTGTAAGAATGATCGTAGCCTTGGGGTACCATTTCAATTCTCAGTTGTCCTTTATAGTAATAGGTTTTTGCATTTTCTAATTCTTGCGCGTCAATAGCTTGTATGTACTCTTCCCAAGTAGCTATTACCCATTCATCAGGCCGTAATTTTCTTTGTACTTTGCTCATAATTTATTATCCCTTTTAATCACTGCATTCTATCAATTATGCGATACTGAATTGATTCAGCAATGTGTTGAGTTTTGATGTCTTCATCACCTGCTAGATCGGCGATCGTTCTCGCTACTTTTAAAATGCGATCGCTAGCCCTAGCCGAAAGCCCCAATTTCCTAATTGCTGCTTCTAATAAATTTCGAGAAGCATCATCTAATTTGCACCATTGCATTAAATGACGGCTTTGCATTTCCGCATTAGAACGCAAATTTGTTTCTGATTTAAAACGGTGTTGCGATCGCTCTCTCGCCCCTTGCACTCTCGCCCGAATTGAGGTAGAATCTTCTCCTAAAGGTTGATTAGTAATTTCTTCCGGTTTCAATCGATTAACTGCTACTTGTAAATCGATGCGATCCATCAAAGGGCCAGAAAGTTTCGCCCAATATTGTTCTCGTTTTCCCGGAGAACAAGTACAAGGTTGAATCGTATCCCCAAAATAACCGCAAGGGCAGGGATTTGTACTCGCAACTAAAGTGAATTGTGCCGGAAAAACTACTGATAATCTAGTACGAGAAATGGTAACATATCCATCTTCTAAAGGTTGGCGGAGAAACTCCAAAACATCTCTTTTAAATTCTGTTAATTCATCTAGAAATAAGACTCCTCGGTGTGCTAAAGAAATTTCTCCAGGTTTGGGAAAACTGCCACCACCAACTAATGAAGGGCCTGAAGCAGAATGATGTGGACTGCGAAAAGGTCGATCGCTAACTAAACTACCTCTATTTTTTAATAAACCAGCAACAGAATAAACTTGAGTAACTTCCAGTGATTCTTCAAAAGAAAGTTCTGGTAAAATACTAGGTAAACGTCTAGCTAACATCGTTTTCCCACTTCCGGGAGGGCCGACAAAAATTAAATTATGTCCGCCAGCAGCGGCAATTTCTAAAGCGCGTCTGGCGTGTGCTTGACCTTTCACATCTTTTAAATCTAAGCCGGAAAATTGCGATCGATGTTGATGCTTTGTGCGATCGATCCTCACAGGTTGATAACGTTTAGGATTATCCAAAAAATTAGCTACATCCGTTAAAGTTTCTAACCCATAAACCGCTAAATTTTCCACAACTGCCGCTTCCTGTGCGTTGTCAGCTGGCACAACTAAACCTGCAATTCCTAAGCGTTTGGCAGCAGCTGCGATCGGCAAAACACCAGCAACCGAACGTAAGCTACCATCTAAAGAAACTTCACCTAAAAATAGGAAATCCCCCAATAATTCTGGGTTCACTTGTTCCGATGCCGCTAAAATTCCAATACTAATTGCTAAATCAAAACTTGGCCCTTCCTTGCGTAAATCAGCGGGCGTTAAATTAATCACAATTCTTCGCATCGGAAAAGCAAACCCTGCATTTTTAATCGTCGCCTTTACCCGTTCGCGAGACTCTTGCACAGCAGCATCCGGTAAACCAACCACAACAATTCCCGGAAGTCCCCCGGAAACGTCCACTTCCACGCCAACTTTCACAGCGTCGATACCTACAAGTGATGCACTCCAAACTCTAGCTAACACGGTTCTTTTCCTTAGTAATTAATTTAGTCTTCTGTGTTTATCTTCTCTTATCATTGACAATTGACGAATGAAAATTATCAATGACTGCACAAGACACCATTTTCGGCAAAATCATCCGTCGGGAAATTCCCGCAGATATCATCTACGAAGACGACATGGCGCTTGCTTTTCGGGATATCCATCCCCAAGCACCTGTTCATATTTTAGTCATTCCCAAGAAACCAATTGTTAAGCTTGCTGACGCAGAACCCGAAGATCACAAAATTTTGGGTCATTTGCTGTTAATTGTCAAGCGAGTTGCTGAACAAGCTGGACTGGAAAATGGTTATCGAGTGGTAATTAACAATGGCGCAGACGGTGGACAAACAGTATACCATCTCCATTTACACATTTTAGGCGGTAGACAGATGGAGTGGCCCCCCGGTTAGGGGCAGGGGTGCAAGAAAACTCTGTACGGGCGGGTTTTGCTGTTAACTCTTCTGCTGCGAACACAGATTTATCTGCTAAACCCGCCCCTACAAACTCAAAACTTTCCCCGTCCCGTAGGACAGGCATCTTGCCTGTCATCCCCATTCCCTAAACTATTGCTTTAAGATCTTGGGCAACTTCATTAAGTTTTTGAATGCCAACTTTTGTTTGAGTGATGCCACTGGCGGTTTGTGATGCACCTTGGTTAATATTGTTCATAGCATCGGCTACTTGTTCAATGGCGATCGCTTGTTGTTTAGCATTCAGAGAAATTTGCTGAGAACCAACAACAATATCGTTAATTGCAATTAACGAAGTTTGTTGTTTACTCAAGACAATTTCATTGATTGCGTGAGTTACTTCGTTAAAAGCTGTTGCGGTTTCTTGAGAAAGTTTTATGCCTTCTTCTGCGGTTTTTCTCCCTTCATCAGTTGCTAAGACTGTGGAATCAATTGCTGACTGAATCCCAAAAATTAAAGCATTAATTTTCTGTGCTGATTGTTTACTTTGATCGGCTAATTTCCGAATTTCAGTAGCAACTACACCAAATCCTCTACCATGTTCACCAGCACGCACAGCTTCTAC
>JBAVZX010000795.1:0-3836 GCA_049589015.1 Phormidium sp.
GTCTTTTGATACAATAATTTCCTTTGATGTTTTAGAACATTTACCAGATCCCTGCGAGCAGTTGCTAAAGTTTCATCAAGCCTTAACACCAGAAGGTAAAACTATTCTCAACTGGTATTTCTTTAAAGGTTTTAATCAAGAGTACCCTTTTCATTTGGATGATCCAGAAACAGTAGAAACTTTCTTCAAGACAATTCAAAGTAAGTTCTTAGAAATTTTTCACCCTTATTACACCACAGCTAGATGCTACCGTAAATGCAGTTGAGTTGAACTCAATCTAAAAAAAAGTTGGCATTGGATCAATATTTGTATTTCTGGATATTACCTTACTCTTATTGTGTTAATACCTAATATTCCCATGCCAAACAATTTCCCTAATCTGCTTAGTTTGCTTAAATAATTATGTTCCAACCTTTTCTTCAAAGTTCCCTAAACGTTTAACTTCTTCCATAAAATCTGCGTTTTCAATCACCCGATTTGGTTGACTCCATTTAGAGTTTTTCGGCGTTATCCAGGAAAAGCAATCACACAGAGTATTTCCGCACCAATTAACTATTTCTTGGCTGAAGCATTGTAAGCCAGCCTGTTCGCAATATTGCTCAAATAGTTTAGCATTCATGCTTTCACCACGCCAATGTGGGTTTTCCACCTCTAACTTACCAATAGAAGGATTGAGATAGCTAGCCAAGTTGGAATGATGGATAAATCCCACACCATTTGGTTTAAGTTTCAGAGCTATTTGTTCTAAATATGCTTTAATAACATCTTCTTCAACATGAACTAAAGAATCAAAGCTAAACACAAAATCAATTGATTCATCTGGAACCATTTCTAAAGATTTTCCATCATTGACATGATATGTAATATGCGAACAATCAGCAAAACGCTGTTGACAAGCATTAATACATTTTTCAGTTAAATCTACGATAATTAAATTTTCACAATAGTCTTTTAAATATTGAGTCCAACGTCCAAAGCCGGGAGCTATTTCTAAGATTGTTCCTCCGGGAATAAAGGATTTAATTCGAGGATATATGGTTCCCCAAAAGCACTTATCTGTTCCACCCCAATATTTAGACCATTCATTACCCTGTTCTTTCCAATCGTAATTCGACCATGTATTCAAGTTATCGTTAACACTAGGCATCTTGATCTCCTATGAATAAGAATTAATAGTATACAGCAGAATTCAAGATAATTCAAGATAAAAACTGAATCTCAAATTACTGGAAGAGAAATAAATAATTTTATCCAAGGCCAGCTTATCCAAAATCCTATTAACCTTATTTTGTCGGAACTGATGGCTACTCCATATTCATCCCCAAATCATGAGATAAATCTTGGGTAAAAATGCCTTCTTTTTCTGATTGGAAAATGTACTCGTAGTCAAATACTAACGACTGAGGATGGCGAATGATGGAAAATCCTAATTCGCTAACTGTGTCTACAGAAAAAGTAAACATGACTAAATCAATTAGTCGTTTCTCTGGAATACTAGGTACTTGCACAAAGTAATCATGTTTTTCAAAGAAAACTTTTTCGTGTTTAGGCACAATTATGCCATTTAAACGATGTGATTTTTGAATTGGTTTAATCAAATTTTTGACAAAAGTTGTGGGAGATTTTTGTAAAGCTGTTAATCGTTCATGTTGTGACCAACTCATTTGGAAGATCATTTTTAACAATTCAAATCCCAAAATGTAGTTGAAAACGCTATTGCTTTCTTTAGTACTGAGGACTAAACGTAAAGCTGATTCTAAATATAGATCGGGCTGGCGGCGTAAATCTTGAGAGGAATGAATAAAAGATTGGCGAACATAACTTTTTAAAAGTGCGGGATTAATTTCCGTATTAATGTAAAATCTCCGCAAATATTTTTCTAATTGCTGTTGCGCGTCTCGATCTTCTAACATTCGGGAAACTAAGCCATCAGCTGTATAACTATCTAAGAAATCAGCTTGGACTTCTGGCGAAGCAGCACACAATAAATGACACAAAGACAAAACATAGCGGCGTTGTTCCCAAGGTAGACTTTCAGCCCATTCTCTGGCTGGTGGTGGTAATTTTTCCAGCATACTTTTGGCGGTATTGGATTGAGTAATATTAATTGTTAGAGAGTTGAGTTCAGTCATAGCCCGAAACTAGGGATAGATTAAGAATAACTTAAATAAGAATATTACTAAGGCGAAAAATGTTTACTGCTTGCAGCTAAAAAATTTGCAAAAGTAATACCACAGCAAGTTTCACCTTAGTCTTACTCCATCTACTACTAGTATTCCCAGATTTTTGCAAATAAACCCACTTTTAGATTTAACTATTTTTAACAATTAAGTTGCTTGCAAACGCCAAAAGTCGGTAACATCGTATCCGAGTTCATCTAACATCTGACGCAGTAGAGGTAAGCTGAGTCCGATCACGTTGCTGTGACAACCGGAGATTTTTTCAATGAAAAGACCTCCTTTACCTTCTAATGCAAAGCATCCCGCACATTTGAGGGGTTCACCTGTGGCGACATAAGCGGCAATTTGCCGATCGCTAACATCAGCAAAATAAACCTCTGTCACCTGACAACGGACTAAAGTTTTCCCTTGTTGTAAATCGATTAAAGCATGACCTGTTAACAGTTCGCCAACTTTAGAGCGCATTTTCTGCCAACGGGCGATCGCTTCCCCCGCATCAGCTGGTTTTCCGTAAATTTCTCCCTCTATCGCCAAAACTGAATCACAACCTAATACTAACCCTTCTGTTTGTTGCGCTGCCACTGTTTCCCCCTTTCGCAACGCCAAAATTTTCACTAATTCTTGAGGGTCGCTAATATTCACCAGCGACTCATCAAAATCACTAGGTAAAACAATCGGATCAATTCCCACATTTTGTAACAGACGAAGACGCGCCGGAGAAGCTGAAGCTAAAATAAATTTTGGCATTTTGTTACTTGTCATTTGTTATTAGTCATTGGTCATTAGTCATTGGTAATAACAAATGACCAATGACTAATTTAATAAACTTGAAATGAATCAACAACTTCTTGGAACTGATTTTTTACTTTTTGCCAACGCTTTTCGGTAGTTGAAGCATTAAAGGTGTAAAGTTTACCGTGACTAATCACTACACTAGCGAGATTATGCCTTTCTTGGGTTGGCAATTGCACCGCATATTCCAAAAGGTAATAAGTTTTTCCGCCGCCTTCTTTTGCTTCTGCATTAACTAATTCTGCTTCTCTTCCCGATCCGGGAGGTGCGATCGCACTTTTTGATAATTTGTATCCTACCTCACCTGGACTTCCCAATTCTTGAAGAGTTTTCCCAGATATTACCGGACTAATTACCACACTAACATTTTCTGTTTCTTCAATTAAATCATGAAATACCACATCAGGGCCACTTGCTACTTGTACTGGAATCCAACCATTAGGATATAAGAATTGGTATCCATCGCTGGTATCAATATAGCTTTTCAACCCGCCTGTAGGTGAAACACAACCACTCAAGTTGACAGTCAGAACAACTAATAGTAATGCGATAACTCGTTTGAGCATTTTTTACAATTCCTTTATGAATGATGTAATTTTCTAAACAGTTATATTTTCCCATTTATGGGACACTTTTTTAGAATTAACAATTTTCGGAAAACAGGTAATGCTCACTACTAGCGAAATTAGATGGTTTTATCAAGGTATCATACCACCAGTAATTGAAACTTGGTTTGCTACAAAAGTGCTTAGGGAAAATTATCAAACTTTTGAAGATCGAAAAGATTGGTATTTACTAATACCTGGATGTGAATTTCTGGGGGTAAAACTGCGCCAACAGCAGTTAGAAACTAAGTTCCGCGTC
>JBAVZX010000796.1:0-10602 GCA_049589015.1 Phormidium sp.
GGGTAAATTCTCACCTTCAAAACATCTAACATCAGTACGACTTCACCTTTGTTATATTTTTAATTATACTCCCTATCTGAAGTCATACGTGATTCGATTAACCGTTTACCTAAAATGGATTCGCTACGCTCAATTTTTATGCGGGTCGCAATTCATCTCCCGTTAAGTCTGCGACTGTAACGGGAGTCCTCTTGCTCCATTAAGATAGCGTTTTCGAGCCATATTTATTTCCTTCCATTCAAACAAGAATCACTATTTTCTTTTTTCTTGACTACTCCTCGGTAAGGCCCTGACAATAAGGAAAGGGCATCCAATTCTCTTGTATCTTCCACACTTACCTCTGCTAGAGCAGATATCTCTATATCAGTTGTCTTGGTACTCGATTCAGCAGCAAGTTCTGTAGAAGAAAATTCAATTAATTCGTCAGAAGTTTCAACACTTTCTGGTGTTGATTCGGTCTGTGTTGCTTGAGTAGCTTCATCACATAACCCCTCAAACTGAGATTTGAAATAAATAAACAAACCGTAAGCATCTGCTAAACGATGTCCTAATCCATTGGGGTCTAATTCGGGTGGCACTGTGATACCTGCGTGCCAGGATTGAGCATAACGGGAATAGTGAGAACGCAATTCGGATTTGAGATACTCGGCTGTACCACCACAAAAGACTATTTCATCAGTGTTGGGAGGCAGTACTTCTTCTAGCCAATGGGTTAGCATCCTTGTATAGTCAATGCGAGATTGCTTCACGGCAGCAATTAATTCATCTACTTCTCGTTCTCTAGCAGCTTCATCTCGATTACGTGCAATGCGGTAGAAGTAGGGACGGTTGTATCGTTCGCCTGAAATAGCGATCGCTTCTGCCAAACGACCAATATCATAATTAGAAGTGCGCTCTTGTACGAGTTCGACCATTCGCACCATGCCTAAGTCTGAGGTTTTGCCTTTACCGACTGCACCTCTAGCTGCTACGACTAAAGAAGCATTGCGAAATCCTACCATTGCAAAGGCTGTCACCCTGGTTTTAAAGACATTTCCTAGCTTAGTGTTGTGAATGATGGAAATACCCCCTCCCTCTTGTAGAGCTTGGGTTTTATCGAGTTTGACTGAGAATCTGCCAGTAGGCGTTTCAAAAGAAGCTGCGGCTCGACTTAATAGCTCAAAGAATTGTTTGGAGTCATTAAACTCGCCTGGGGGTAAGAAGACTGCGATCGCTATACTGAATTGATGGCCTAAGTCTAATTTTTGCGATATTACCCATAATGCAGCTAAAGCTTTGTACAACGCACTGCTGTATTTGAGACCGTTCAATCCGATATGTGCGTTGAATTGAGATGCGGCTAAGTAACCGACTGCTCGACAATCGTTGTTAATGGCAACCCAGGCGATGTTTTCGGGAGCGGTGGAGTTCAAGTTGGGTAGCGTGTAGGCATTGGCTGTATCTTGACTCACTGGCCCTACTTGCGATTCCATTACGAAGGAACTGGGTTGACCCTTGTGCAACCTTTGGTAAAAGACTCTGGTGGATAAGCCACCGAAATCCATCACTGCTACAGCATCCGGTACGGCAACTTTTTTTGGTCTAGCCATAAGTTAGTATCTATTTCACTGCTGCCTTGATGCTACGAGTAAAGGCTTAGAGTAAACTTCACCAGTTCTGGTATTTTTGGTTAGTTCATACAAACCCCTCCAGTTGGATTGGAGGCGAATATTGGCACAGTTAGAACGATTCGCTGATTTTTCAACGACGTAGGAGAACTTATGAAAGTGCATCTCGGCGATTGTTACATTTCTTTACATCATGTCCTATGCAAGCGCGTATCTCGGCTTTACCCCACTTTATCTGCGCGATCTGGCGGACGAAATCGGGAATGTAGTAACTCGATCCGTTGAGCAGGTAAAGCTTCTAATAATAAACGGTATAACCTGAAGGGGTGACAACTAACTATGGGACAAATGTAGATTTGATAAGCTTTTCGGCTCTTTGACCTCGTTGATAATAGAGCAATTTATGCGGGCTTAAAGACATTAATTGAGCAGTTTGTTCAGCTTAGATAGGTTTTCCTAACTTAGCTTTAATAACTCCTTGGGGTTGATTGAGTAACTTTAACTGTTCAAACCAGACTAAGCTAATCCCTCCACCGAGTAGACAAATAGCAAAATCGATCGGATGCAGAAAAGAGAAGCTAAACAAATTTCGCAACCAGGGAATGTAAAGCACGATCGCCATAAAAAACAGTCCCCCACCCATCACCCACCAAAGGGCAGAATTTGAGGTTTTCAGTATTTTTAAACTGAGGGGCGAGGTTGAACTTGCACTCAAAATTAGTCCTAAATTTGCCAAAATTAATGCTGTAAAGGTTAACGCACGGGCATTAAGTTCGCCTTCTCCTAGATATAGCGAGATCGTATAGATTGCGAGAACGATCGCTAAAATTCCGCCCCCTTGTAACACCGCCAATCCCACAGTTTTCCTGCCAAATAAGGGTTCTTTGGAGTTGCGCGGAGGACGCTTCATTACTGTTGGTTCTGCGGGTTCGGCTTCTAACACAATTGAGCAAGCTGGATCGATAATCAAATGGAGAAATGCAACGTGAATGGGAAGTAATACTAATGGCAACTTAAACAAAACTGGAATTAAAGACATCCCTGCAATTGGAATGTGAATCGCTAAAAGATATGCCATTGCTGTGCGGAGATTATCAAAAATTCGCCTTCCAAGTTTGACTGCTTGCACGATGGATGAAAAATCATCATCTAATAACACTAATGCTGCCGATTCACGGGCAACATCTGTGCCTCTCTGACCCATTGCTATCCCGATTTGGGCAGATTTTAAGGCAGGCGCATCATTCACACCATCCCCTGTCATGGCAACGACTTCACCCTTGGATTTCAAAGCATTAACTATCCGCAATTTTTGTTCGGGAACGGCTCTTGCAAAGATATTTGTACTTTGAATACGCTCGTGGAGTTCAGCGTCACTCATGCCATCCAATTCTGCTCCAGTTAAAATGGCTCCCATTTGCATTAATCCAACTTGACGAGCAATGGTTTGAGCAGTTTCTGGATAATCACCTGTAATCATCACGACTCGAATACCAGCGGTATAACATTCTTTAATTGCCGCCGCAACAGTTGGACGTACTGGATCGGACAGTCCAACTAATCCTAGAAATTGAAAAGGAAAGTCATGTTGTTTATCGGGTAAACGATCGGGACTGAGCGAAGGATGCGGCGGTAAAAATGGGGGCGGCGCATCAATAAGAGATGCTTTGGCAACACCTAATACCCGCAATCCTTGCTGTGCCATTTCACTGATTTGCGCTACCAGAATTTGCTGCTGTTCGGGTGTGAAATGGCAGAGATCCGCGATCGCTTCCGGTGCTCCTTTGGCAGCAATTTCATACTGCTTACCATCTGCTGATTGCCAAACGTGAGACATTGCTAATAGATCTGGTGAAAGGGGATATTCTCGCAATAATTTCCACTCGTTATGCAAATGTTCGGTATTTGCCAGAGCGCGATCGCCCAATTGCTTAAATGCTTTTTCCATTGGATCAAAAGGATCTCTTTGGCTTGCCAGAATGGAAAATTCTACTAATTGATGAACTGATTCGGGGAGCGGATCTTTTGAATTTAATTCCAAATTATAGGGCTGAGAATTTTCTGACTGTTTATATGCAAATAGTTGTTGCACAGCCATAAGATTCTGAGTCAGCGTTCCGGTTTTATCCACACACAAAACTGTTGCAGAACCTAATGTTTCAACGGCTGAAGTGCGACGAGCTAAGACATGGTTTTGAGAAATGCGCCAAGCTCCTAATGCTAAGAAGATTGTTACAACAACTGGAAATTCGTTCGGCAAAATTGCCATTGCTAACGTAATTCCTGCCAGAAATCCTTTGAGCCAATCTCCTCGCGTGAGTCCATAAATTACTACGATCGCGACACACAATAATAAAGCAATACCAAACAAACGACTCACTAACCGATTCATTTCCTGTTGTAAAGGTGTCGGTTCTGACTTCACTTTTTGTAAGGCTTTGCCAATCTTGCCCATTTCTGTTTTAGGGCCGATCGCTTGGACTTTAGCTATTCCCTGACCCTGCACAACTAAGGTTCCAGAAAACACAAATGGTAACTCATCTCCCCCCGGACGCACCATTTCTACTTTACCCACCGCCGCAACTTTGCGAACTGGTAAAGATTCCCCAGTTAATAATGATTCATCGGTGGAAAGATTGGAGCAAGAAAGCACGATTGCATCCGCAGGAACGCGATCGCCTTCTGCTAGAATTAAGATATCTTCCCGAACGACTTCTCGCCCTGCAATCCGTTTTTGCTCCCCATCCCGAATCACCAAGGCGCGAGGACTGGAAAGATCGCGCAAGGCTTCTAGGGCGTGTTCGGTTTTGCCTTCTTGGTAGAGGCTAATTCCGGTGATAAAAAAGACGAAACCTAACAAAATTAGGGCTTCTTGTAGGTCGCCTAAAACCCAATAAATGACTCCACCGCCGACTAGCAAAAGAAAGATTGGATCTTGAATAATTTCCCAAGCGATCGAGAAAAGATTGCGCGATTGTGCTGATGGAAGTTCATTGTAGCCTTCGTCTTTGAGTCTGGCGATCGCATCTTGTTCAGATAAGCCAGTTACGGTATTGATATCAACTGGTGAAAGCATAATTTTTTTTTGATAGGTAAATCTTTTTGTTGCCGATCGTTACTTGGTAATCGAATCTTCGCCGCAATCTGAGAATCAGTCAAAGAAATCAAAATAATCATAGTTAAGACTGCAACAGGATTTCGGCATCCGCAGGCATACCCGGTTTGACAAAACCACCGGGTTTATCAATGCTCAATTTCACGCCAAACACTTGCTCCACGCGGTCTTTTTGGAAATAGATATTTTCCGGTGTAAAGGACGCTTTGGCATCAATTGCTATAACCGTTGCATTTAAGGGATGTTGATGTTTTGGGTCATTGTCGAGGTAGACTTTGGTAGGTTGCCCTACCCGAATTTGAGCGATTTGTCCTCCCGGAATGAATCCACGCATATAAACTTGTTTCATGTCTACTATTCGCAGTAGTGGGCGACTTGGTAGCACTACGGTTCCAGGTTCCACGCTGCGGGTTGTGACAACTCCATCGATCGGACTTTTTACGGTTAAATTATTCAAACGGCTCTGGATCAGTTGTTGGTTTGCCTCTGCTGTTTTGACATCTGCCTGTGCTCCCAAAAGCGCGACTTTTGCTTGGTTTACCTGGGTTTGTAGACGGCTGATGTTCGTTTCCTGCCGATCGGGATTCAGGGCTGTGGTTTTTGCTTGGGTTAATTTTCCCTGAGCGATCGCGATCGCATTACGGGCTACTTCTACACCAGCCTGACGACTTTGGAGCATCGCCTGGGCAGTATCAAATGCGGTTTGTGCTAGATCGGCGCGTTGTCGAGTTTCTGCACCCAAATTGGCTAGACGAACAAAGCGATCGCGATCGACTTTTGTCTGTTTCAGCAATGCTCTGGCTTCTGCTACCCGTGCTTGTTCCTGCTTAAGGGCAGCCTGTGCTGTGTTCACCAGGGCTTCGGTTTCTGCGACTTTACCGATGGTATCGCCCTCAGATTGTTTGAGATTTAGTCTTGTGTCTGCTACCTGATTATTTAGCACCGAAATTTGGAGACGAGCAGCGGCTTCTCGTTGTTTGGCGGCGTTAACTTTTGACTTGGTTGCTAATAGTTCTGACTGCACTTCATCGTCATCTAAACGTACTAATAATTGCCCTTTGGTGACGGTTGTGCCTTCTCGGACTGTTACTTCTTCAACACGACCGGCTCCTTTGGTGCTGACATCGGTTTCATAGCCTTCGATACGCCCACTAAAAGGGATGAGATTATTGTTTTTAGGACGGAAGAACCCATACCAAATTCCTGCACCAGTGCCTGCGATTGCCATAGTTCCTAGTAGCAACCACAGCCAACGGTGAGAAGAAGATTTAGGCGCAGGTGGTTGGACAGAATCAGTCGGTTGTGGTTCTATAGAAGATTTAGGCGCAGGTGGTTGAGCAGAATCAGTCGGTTGTGGTTCTGTGGAAGATTTAAGCGCAGGTTTGGCAGAATCAGTCGGTTGTGGTTCTGTGGAAAGCTTAGAAGAATCAGTTAATTTAGTCATGGTAATTTGTAATTGGTAATCGAGAATTGGTAATTTGTAATAGATTAGAAAAAGTTTTTTTTCCTTCTTCCTTCTTCCTTTTACTAACTAAGTTGTCTTCGATAACGATTTGCACTTACAAGCAGGGTTGCTATGGCAAACAAAATCATCGCGATCGCGTGTAACCACCAAACCTCTAACCCAGTCCCCTTGAGCAGAATGCCCCGTAGAATGACTAGATAATGATAAAGAGGATTAATTTTGGCAATCCAACGAAATAGCAAGGGCATACTGTTAACTGCCGTGACAGCACCACCTAACAAAATAATCGGGATGTTTAAAAAGATGCCAATTAGAATTGTTTGTAATTTATTTTCAGAAAATGTGGAAATAGCTAATCCAATAGCTACCCCAATTTGGATATAGAGAATTGAGAAAATCAATAACAAAAATAGATTCCCTCGAAAGGGCAATTTAAACACCATAAATGCAACGGCAAAACACATCAGCAAAGTTATGGTGAGTAAACCAGAAATGGGGACAATTTTAGAAATGAGAATTGCCGTAGAAGCTACGGGTGTCATCAGTAATTGCTCTAAAGTTCCCTGATCTTTTTCCCGCACTGCTTCTACGGCGGCGGCGAGAATTGCACTGAGAGTAACGATCGCGCCAATGACTCCAGGTACAAAAAACCAACTATCGAGAGTACCGGGATTGTAGCGGAAGGTGATTTCCGACTGAATGGGAATTTTAAATCCTGTTGATAAGGGTTGATATTGTTCTACTAGATTGAGGTTAAATTGAGTTGTGATTTGGGCAATATAACCCTTGGCAATTCCAGAACTATAGGCATTGATGCCATCAATTATTACCGCAACTTCTGATTTGCCAGTTTGCAACAAATCGCCGCTAAAAGTAGAGGGAATTATCAAGCCTGCATCGACTTGTCCGCGTTCAATCTGTTGAGTTAAATCTTGCTGTTCATTGGTGTAGCGACTGGCAATAAATACCTCATTTGCAGTGAAGGCATCGACCAATTGCCGACTGAGAGCGACCTGATTTTGATCCAGAATACCCAGCCGTAGATGGGTGACATTGGAGTTTAAGACATAGCCAAAAATCACCATAGAAATGATTGGTGCGATCGTCAAGAAAATTACCAATTGTCGATTTCGCAACAGTTCGGTAGTTTCTTTAATTAAGAGAGCCAAGAGACGATTATTTAGCATTTTTTTATGAAACTACAAAGTCACTACTACACAACTAACTCGATACTTGCATTCGACGTATTCCCCACCAAGCAAGTGCAAATTCGGCAATACTCAAAATGAGCATGGCGAGAATCAGATCCCAAGTGCCAAACCAACCGGAACCTCGCACAAAAACATCTCGACATAGTTCAATGTAGTAGCGCACGGGCACCAGATAGGATGCAATTGAAAAGGGAAACGGCACGCTATTAAGGGGAAATAGAAACCCTGCTAGGAGAAAGCCAGTTAATACTTTAATTGTGCCGATCGCCTGTACTGCTGCACTTTGAGTTGTGGTAAAAATACCAATAATTAAACCCAACTGCACCCCAGCTAACATAAACACAGGAGTACCAATTATCAATGGCGTTGGATCGCCAATAAAGCGCACTCCAAATAATAAGAAACCGACAATAAACAGGATGATTGCTTCTCCTAAACCCACAGCAATATAGGCTAAGGATTTGCCAATTAGCAGTTCAAAGGCGCTTAGACTAGAAGCATAAAGTTGCAGAATTGTACCCTGTTCTTTTTCGCGAACCAGGGCGATCGCAATCAATAACGGTGGGAAAATTGCCAGAATTACTCCATAACTTCCTGGTACAATAAAGAGTGATTCCTGCCGTCCCGGATTGAACCACAGGCGCACCTGAGCCACTACTCCTAATGTCTTGGATAGTTGCCCTAATTGCTCTTGTACAACAGCTAAAGTTGTTCCTTTGACAGCTAGATAGCTAACACGGGCATTGATTGTATCGCTACCATCAATTACTACCTGCACTTTCCCGGTGCTTCCTGCTGCTGCATCGGCGGCAAAACCAACGGGAATGGTAATTTCTACTTGGGCGGTGTCGCGATCGAGGGCATCGGGAAATCGCATTCCTTGCCACTTTGCCGAAACAAATAAATTAGTGGCATAAAGTCTTTCAATGTAGCTGCGACTCAGGGTAGTTTGATCTAAATCGCGGACTACTAGAGAGATATTTTTTGCTTCTAAACGAATGGCAAAGCCAATAATTAGTAAGGCAATTACGGGTAGGATAAATGCTAGAGCAACGCCTAAGCGATCGCGCTGAAATTGTTGCAATTCTTTGAAAACTTGATTGCGAATTCGTCGGATCATCATGGTGGTGCGCCTCCGGCCCGTTGCACTTCTCCAATAAAGGCATCTTCTAGGGAAAACGCGATCGGTTGGGTTTCAATTAGGGGTAAATTAGCTTGTTTTAAAAGTGATTTTACTTGGGGTAATTCTTGGTTAGGATTGTCTAAGACGATGTGGAGACGATCGCCAAAAATTGAGACGCGCCAAGGTTCTAGGTGTTGTCGTAGGCGATCGTAACTTTCTTGTAATTGCCCTACGCGCAATTCAAATAATTGACCCGGTTGTGCTGCTTTAATCTCACTTGCCGAACCCTCTGCTACTTTACGACCTGCTACCATAAAACACATTCGATTACATTGTTCTGCCTCATTCATGTAGTGGGTGGTGACGAGAATTGCAGTGCCATTCCGGGCAAAGTCGTTAATTAATTGCCAGAATTGTTTACGTGCTAATACATCAACGCCGGAGGTAGGTTCATCGAGAAATAAAATCTCTGGTTCGTGCATGACTGATGCACCAAATGCTACTCGTTGTTTCCATCCGCCAGGTAATTGCCGAGTCAGCAGGTGTTCCTGTTTTTCTAAGCCACAAGTTGAGAGTACCCAGCGAATTTTTTCCTGTCGCTGTTTGGGGGAAATGCCATAGACTCCACTGTAAAATTGTAGGTTTTCGAGAATTGTTAGGTCATCATAAAGGGTAAATTTTTGGCTCATGTAACCAATTTTTTGTCGCAGTTTGGCACTCCGCAGATCGCCTTTTTCTCCAGCAATGGAGATTTTTCCTGAACTGATTGGTAATAGTCCACAAAGCATTTTAATCATGGTGGTTTTGCCAGCCCCATTTGCGCCTAGCAGTCCATAAACTTCGCCATAATGAAGGTCTAGGTTGAGGTTTACGACTGCATGAAAAGTACCAAAGATGCGGTTGAGGTTACGGGCACAGATGGCGATGGTAGGATTTTGGATGATTTCTTGTTTCGTGTTTGGTTTTGAAGGTACGCTTTGCGATCGCGGAAATGGAATGAATTTGGGAACTCCCCCTTTTTGGCGTAGTAGGGTTGTGAATACGTTTTCTAGGGTTGGTTTTTCCAACTGAATGTCAATCTGGTTATCGCTAATTTTTGGCTGCTGAGTTAATCGATCGCGTACTAGGATTTCGCCTTGTTTGGCATCTTTGACTAGGACTTCAATGCGATCGCCATAAGTCGAGACATCGGCAATCTGTTCTTGATTGACTAAGGGCAGTAAGGCTTGTTCAGTTTTGACTAATTCAGGTGTCCGAATCACTAACCGTTGCAGCCCTAGAGCGGCTTTAAGTGCTATTGGAGTGCCAATTTGCTGAATTTGCCCATCGTAAATCAAAGCCACGCGATCGCACCGTTCTGCCTCATCTAAATCGGGGGTAGCTACTACAACGGTGATTCCCTGGGCAGTTAATCCTGCCAAAATATCCCAAAACTCGCGACGGGCAATGGTATCAACTCCTGTAGTTGGTTCATCTAGTAACAGGACTTGGGGCTCGGCAATCAGCGCACAACAGAGGGCTAATTTCTGCTTCATGCCACCAGAAAGACGACCAGCAAGGCGATCGCAAAATTTATCCAATTGCATCAGTTTTAGATACTTACTACGTCGCATTTCTAGCTGGTTTTCTGGCACTAACCGCAGTCCAGCACTGTAATTAATATTTTCCTCAACACTGAGGTCTGGATAAAGAGAAAATTGTTGTGTAAGATACCCCGTATGGTTGCGGGTATCTCTGGCAGGCAATTTTAGGATTCTGGCTTCCCCTGCCGTTGCTTCCATCACGCCACCCAGAATATTAAAAACAGTAGTTTTGCCAGCACCATCGGGGCCAATTAGCCCAAATAATTCTCCCCGGTTTACATCTAGGTCAATGCCCCTAATTGCGATGGTTTTGCCATAATGTTTGTACAGTTTTTTAATCTCAATTGTGATATTGTTCAGGGCAGAAGTAGATGAGATATTCTTCTCGCGATCGACTGGATCTTGCAAAGATTGAGTCATAATGTGTTCGAGCGATGAGACTGATACGCCCTAAGTTGTGCTCGTAATTGAGCAATTTCAGTTGCCATATCTAACACC
>JBAVZX010000797.1:0-3877 GCA_049589015.1 Phormidium sp.
AGCGGAGATCCAGTTTTGCCTGGATTTATTTTAAACTTGAGTAAAATTTGGTAAGAATATAAGTCAAAATTTTTAAAGGAGAACTAAGGTAAATTCAAAGATGGACATCAAAAACGGGTTTATCGGCACAGTTGGAAACACACCGTTAATTCGGTTAGATAGTTTCAGCGAAGAAACAGGTTGCGAAATCCTGGGAAAAGCCGAATTTCTGAATCCAGGCGGTTCCGTGAAAGACCGCGCCGCACTCTATATTATTAAAGAAGCAGAAGAAAAAGGCTTACTCAAACCAGGTGGTACAGTAGTTGAAGGAACTGCGGGAAACACAGGTATTGGACTAGCGCATATTTGCAACGCCAAAGGTTACAAATGCCTAATTATTATCCCAGACACCCAATCTCAGGAAAAAATGGACGCATTGCGGACATTAGGTGCAGAAGTTCGTCCCGTTCCTGCCGTACCCTACAAAGACCCAAACAATTATGTTAGACTTTCCGGCACAATTGCCTCGGAAATGGAAAACGCGATTTGGGCGAATCAGTTTGATAATCTAGCCAATAGACGCGCCCATTACGAGACTACCGGAAAAGAGATTTGGGAGCAAACAGAGGGGAAAATTGATGCTTTCACTTGCGCCACCGGAACAGGTGGAACTTATGCGGGTGTGTCGATGTTTCTCAAAGATCAAAATCCCAATGTTAAAACTATTTTGGCAGATCCAATGGGAAGTGGATTGTACAGTTATGCCAAAACTGGAGAAATTAAACCCGAAGGAAGTTCTATCACAGAGGGGATTGGTAACAGTCGAGTCACAGCTAATATGGAAGGCGCACCCATTGATGATGCCATTCAAATTGATGACAAAGAAGCGATTCGGGTAATATACCAATTATTACGAAAAGATGGCTTATTTATGGGAGGTTCTGTAGGGATTAATGTTGGCGCAGCTGTTGCTATTGCAAAAAAATTAGGCCCCGGACATACAATAGTTACCATTCTTTGCGATGGTGGTTCCCGTTATCAATCACGATTGTACAATCGGGAATGGTTAGCCTCAAAAGGATTATCACCAGATTAATCATTAGTCATTTCTAAGCGACAAAAAATCTAATCAACATCTGTGTTCATCTGTGTTCATCTGTGTTCATCTGTGGACATCTGTGGTAAAAAACCAGATTTTGCACCCCATCAAAAATCCCGATAAACATCTGCCTTCATCTGCGGTTAAATAGTCAGGAACTCAGGGCTAAAGCCACTGAGCTTGTAAGAGAACTCGAAGCAAGCTATTCTGACCAGCCTAAGTCTTAACTGACTACGTTATTTGGGTCACGACACCCTGGAATGCGAAGCTAGTTCCCCGCTCTGTCGCTTGTAATTAAACAGTTCTAAAGTCACTGGAACAGTGTTGCAAGCAAAACACAAGCCTATATAACTTTGGCGAAGCTAACATTACACGCAAGTGGAGTAAGACGCAACCATGTCTAACCTGATTTTTGTACTCGATTCTAACCAGAAACAATTAACACCATGCAAACCATCAATGGCTCATAAATTATTAACCGCCAATAAAGCGGCTGTCTTCAGAAGACATCCATTTACGATCATTCTCAAAAAAATTGTGATGGCAACACCAGAACCAATCACATTGAAAATAGACCCTGGCTCTAAAATAACTGGCATAGCTTTAGTTCAGAAAGAAAAAGTAATTTTTGGGGCTGAATTAACCCATAGAGGTCAAGCTATTAAAGCTAGTTTGGAGTCTCGCCGCTCACTACGTAGGGGACGAAGAAACCGCCATACTCCTTATCGTCAAGCCAGATTTCTAAACCGGAAACGCTCTAAAGGTTGGTTGGCACCAAGTTTGCAACATCGGGTTGAAACAACTATGACTTGGGTGAAAAGACTAATCAAACTTGCACCTATTAGCTCAATTGTTCAAGAACTTGTACGGTTTGACTTACAGCAATTAGAAAACCCTGAAATCTCTGGCATTGAATATCAACAAGGTGAGTTACTTGGCTACGAAGTTAGAGAATATTTACTCAATAAGTGGAAGCGGAAATGTGCTTACTGCGGTGCTGAAAATGTACCATTACAAGTTGAGCATATCCATCCTAAAGCTAAAGGTGGAACTAATAGAATTTCCAACCTTTGCCTTGCTTGTGAAAAATGCAACACCAAGAAAGGGACTCAAAATATTGAGCAGTTCCTAGCTAAAAAGCCCGAAGTGTTAAAGCGTATTCTTTCTCAAGCAAAACGCCCTCTTAAGGATGCGACGGCAGTTAATTCAACTCGGTGGGCATTGTTTAATCGACTCAAAGAAACTGGATTGAGTGTTTCAACTGGTTCAGGCGGTTTAACTAAATTCAACCGAACTCGCTTGAATTTACCTAAAACCCATTGGATTGACGCTGCTTGTGTTGGGCGAGTTGAATCTTTGGAAGTTCTAACCAGCAAACCGTTGTTGATTAAAGCTACTGGACATGGAACTCGCCAAATGTGTCGTACTGACAAGTTTGGATTCCCGTCTCGCTATGTTCCCAGACTTAAATTTGTCAAGGGTTTCCAAACGGGTGACATTGTAAAAGCAGTTGTCACTTCTGGGAAGAAAATCGGCACTTATATCGGTCGGGTTGCAGTTAGAAGGTCCGGGTCATTTAATATTTCTGCATCAGAATTAGTGTCAGGAATTAGTTACAAATACTGCCAAACTGTTCATCGAAAAGATGGCTACAGCTACGCATTTTGAAGATTCACGGTGGTTAAAACCACCCGCGTCGTTTCCCTCTTAGGTCTAAAGACTCTGAGTTTCCCACTTACCGAACTTTTTTATGAAAATTAACGCTTTAGCATCATACCAAACAGGCGAACCTTTAAAAGATTACAGCTTCGACCCTGGACAATTGCAAGACTACGATTGTTTAATTAAAGTGTTAGCTTGCGGCATTTGTCACTCTGACATTCACATGATAGATGGTGATTGGGGAAACTCGCGTTATCCTTTGGTTCCCGGACATGAAGTGATTGGGGAAGTGGTAGAGTTAGGTTCGCAGGTGAGACATTTGACAATTGGCGATCGCATTGGTGTAGGATGGCAGATGTCATCATGCTTACAATGTCCTGATTGTCTCAAAGGAAACGAAAATCTTTGCGACGAAAACCAAGGTTTAATTGTCAGCGGATATGGCGGTTTTGCGGATTATGTAAAACTAGACTCGCGGTTTGCTTTTCCTATTCCTCAAGGCATAGAAACGGAAGCAGCAGGACCCTTACTCTGTGGGGGGATTACAGTATACTCAGCCTTGCGTTATGCTGGGATGAGTTCCGGTCAAGAAATTGGTGTAATTGGCATTGGCGGACTGGGACATTTAGCGGTGCAATTTGCTAGTAAGTTAGGCAATAGCGTCACCGTTTTCACTACTTCTCAAGATAAAGCAGAATTCGCCCATCAACTAGGTGCGAATCATGTGGTTGTTGTTCCTCGCGGAGAGTCGCCACCGCCACCAACTCGCCTGCTTGACATTATTATTAGCACAGTTCCACAATCATTAGATTGGGCAGCTTACATAGAATATCTCAATTCTGATGGAACTTTAACTTTAGTTGGAGTTCCTGACGCGCCTTTGACGATACCTCTGTTCTCTTTACTTTCCAAACGTCGTCGAGTAATGTCTTCTCCCATTGGTGGAAGAGGGATGATTTTGGAAATGCTTTCGATTGCCGATCGCTTCCAAATCAAGCCTATCATTGAAACCTTCCCATTGCAACAAGCTAACGAAGCAATGCAGAAAGTCCGCGATAACAAAGTTCGCTATCGCGCCGTCCTCAAAGTTAGCTAAGTACGTTGTTGCGCTTTAGCGCTCCTGAGTTGTTATAAGAG
>JBAVZX010000798.1:0-8254 GCA_049589015.1 Phormidium sp.
GCTCGTAATTGAGCAATTTCAGTTGCCATATCTAACACCATTGCGCCTCCGACTAAGTTCAATCCCAAGTCTTTACGCAACCGCTGAAGCTGAGAAATTCGAGCAATCTCGCGGGAATGTAGCATAGATCCTATTGGTTCGATTACGCCTAATTCAACATAAAATTTTACTAGGGTAATTGAAGTCTCAGTTACCAATGCAGCATATTCAAAGGTGTAGAGTTGTTCACCTTCGTGTGAAACCACAATTTTTGAAAGGCTAAAGCTCATAACTTAATTTCTTCTAACTGAGTACGCGGGTTAAAACTTGTATTTGCCTGGATTTTTTCGTAGCATTCTTGCTCGATCGCATTGAGGTCTTTGGGAGTGACTATTTGAAGTTTGGCAAATAAGTCACCTCGTCCTGCTTTTGGCAATGTCCAACCTTTGCCGCGCAGTCTTAGCGATTGCCCTGATCGCACTCCTTTGGGAACTTTCACCTTCACGCTACCATCGGGAGTTGGCACGCTAATTTCTGCGCCTAAAACCGCTTCATCGGGGCGAATTGGAACGTCACAAACGAGGTCATTGTTTTCAAATCGGAAGAAAGAATGGGGCAAAACCTCGATAGTTAGATACAAATCCCCGCGCTGTTGAGAGAATGGACTAGGACGACCTTTACCTTTGAGCCGAATGCGACTACCTGGTTTTGCGCCTGGGGGAATGCGGACATCGATCGTTTCGTCGTCGAGTTGTAGCCGTTTCTGGCAACCATGAAATGCTTCAGAAAATGTAAGTGCGATCGCAGCTTCGGTATCCGGTGCGGGTGCTTGAGAACGAAATCCCGCACCAAAATCATCAAAGCCACCAGTGGAGGTTCTACGTCTCGATCGACCCAGCAGATCGTTGATAAATGAATCAAAGTTATCGTACTGATCGAAGTCTGGAGTCTCAACATTAGTTCCTCTGGGGGTTGGCACTTCACTGTAACCAGGATGATTCCAATGTTGACCAAAGCGATCGTACTTCTGCCGTTTCTCTGGATCGGAGAGTACCTCATTTGCTTGGTTCAAATCTTTGAACTTTGCCTCTGCATCTTTATCCCCAGGATTGAGGTCAGGATGATACTTGCGGGCTAGTTTGCGGTAAGCTCGTTTAATGTCTTCAGGAGTTGCAGTTTTGCTCACTCCCAGGATGGCGTAATAGTCTTTAAAGTCCGTTGCAGTTGGCATTACTAACCTCGGTCAATCCACAGCCCTAATTTTGTTATCATTAATATCTCCTTTGTTAACGAGTTCCACCTAACTAAGAACCTGTGCAAAATTAATTTCGCATCTTTTAATTCTGTATCGTTGACTGGATAATGCACAGAAGTAAATAAGATGTGCCAATAATTTTGCTGATGCGCTTGTTAATGGGTTTAAGTAAATACACTTCAATTTTAACTTCAATTATTATTGGGAAAGGCTTGTTAGAGAACAAGTTGAATTAACCAATATAGCGATCATTTTGCCACTGGAATGTAGTTCATCGTTAGCCTACTCTTTAAAATTGGCAAAGGTATCGCTCTTAAGGAAGAATTTCTATGAAAGCAGGGTTGTATTTGATTTGCGATCCTTAGCAATATCGCATCTTCATACAGAATTGGTAAAAAATACTTTTTGATGTTCGATCGATCTACCGATAGATTGCATCATCGATTGTGGCTCGGAAAAATTCGCCTTCCGACTCAAACCGATCGGTGCCAAAGTACCATCCAACCCGCAGACGAGTCGGAATAGTGTAGCCAGAGAATGTGCCCTCTTCCTCCATAATTCCACCGAAGTCCATATAATGAAACTCAGAGCCATCAAGGTTATTCCAGCGCGGTAGCTTGAAAGTCTTGAGCCGACCCGTTCGATCGATGGTGAAATCAAGTTCCGCTTTCTCACCTTGCACTACAAAACTCGAATGTAAATGCGATGAATCCATTGTTGTCCATGACACCTCATCATCACAAAACACGGATGGCAACAACATTGACTCAGACTGAAGACGACCAATAGCAGACCGCGTAATATCGGAACCCGAAGCTATCATCACCGGGAAAATTCCTAAAAGTTTCCATTGCATTGCACCTATACCGTCTATAATTCGATCCGATCCCACAATTGGCAAACCATTCATCCATGCCGTAGCGCTCCAAATTAGTCCATGCTCCCAACAAATGACTTGTTCTGCTTTGAATGGAATCCAATTCTTCAATTTGATTTCGCCGTGCATCTGCAATCGAACCGCAGATGCGATCGCAGTTCCAGGAGCGATCGCGTGTTCAAGATACTGTCTTGCTGCTTCTGGTAGATGAGCGAATTCGTCTGAATGGAATAAACGATCCTTGGATGTCGCTGAATCCCATAGCGTATTGAGAGAAATTTGTTTAGTCATTATTGCCTCCAGTATTTTTAATTCAGAATTTGATAGATGGTTGCGATTAGAATTATTGCTACAATCGTTGTATAGATTAACATCGTATACTTGGCTAACCAATTGGGAAGATAAATAGCAAAATTGTCTTTTGTGGAATTTGAGTATTTTTGGGCGATCAGAGTTAATGGACACTGGAATTTAAAAGTCATTAAGGTTATGCCTTCTAACAATACAAATCCATAACCAATCCAGAGCCAGAGATCGAGTTTATTTGCGTAGCTTGCCGCCGTAGGCATCGCCGCATAAAGCATATAGAAAATCACAAAGTTGAAGAATATCCAGATCGCAGTGTGAATAATTTTAATCAGCGTTAATTTGGCTTCACTTTTCATATCGTGTCAATATAATTTATCCATCTTTGGTGTTAAATTGGGCCAAATGATAGAAGCCGTTCCGAGCGTTCCCGCAACGAGCAATCCAAAATCTTCTTTAATCCCAAAACTCAACGCCGCCGAAGTTCCGACGAGCGACCACAAAATCGGAACAATCAATAAACTCGACGGGAATTTTTTGTTTGTCCAGAGTAGCAACCCGAACGTGAAAATGGTTGTTGGACAAGGTACGCCGAACGTCGGAGATGCCGGAAAAGTTCGCCCTAGCGCGTAGCCGATTAACGGATAAATCACCAGTGCATAACTGATAAAAATCGCGCCAACGATGCCATAGAATTTCTGGCTAATGCGAAAACTTAAACGATTTTTCAACACACCTTCGTATAAAAACAACAAGCCTTGAAAAACGAACAACGCACCGAAAAGATAAGCAGGTGGACTGATTTCCGTAAAAAAAATCAAATGGTAAACAACGCCTGCCCATAGCCAGAGAAAACCGAGTAATCCCGAAATAGTTTGGTTTGCATAAGGTTTTCGACTTATTGCCAGTGCAACCGATGCGATCGCTACTAAAATTAGTACAACTTGCATCGGAAATATAGTTTGATTGTATTTCTCGAAAACCCGAAAAAATTGTTCGGTAGTAAAAGGGATTCCCAGTTGTTCGCCTGTGGGAGAACCAATCAGTAAATTTCTCATGTTTTCCTCACCGTTAACTGCTTCCAATTCCCCTTCCACAGCAACAGTCCGCCTAATACTGTCAACGTCAGCATCTGCCAGATCTGTACCAGAGAACCAAACCCAATTGAGGTTTCGATCGCATCCCGAATTTCATCAAATGCGGCGTGATAGACAGTTACAACAGCAAGGCTCTGCGTAACAGTCCAAATATAGGCATAAATGATCGCGTGCATCATGCTAGGAATTAGACTGACTGCAAGCATAATGGCGATTGAAGTCCCTATATTATCAGTAAGTTTTTCTGTTATGCCCATTCCAATAAGTACAGGCAAATGCCATGCCCACCAAATAAATGAATGAAGTAGCAGTGCTGTTCTTAGTCCGTATTGTTTGACCAGATGCGGTAGCAGATAGCCACGCCAACCAAACTCTTCACCAAAGGCTGGAATTAAGGTACCGACAAAACGAAGTAGAAAATTTCCGAGAATATCTGGAACCATAACTCTTTTAGGAATACTCCGCATTCCTAAGACTAATTCGAGGATTGTGGGAACAACCCAGACAAAGATTGCTAGTGAAAATACTACTACATAATGTTTTGGTTGACCCCAATTCCAGCCTGCTTTGGAGAAACCATCACGGAATATATAGCGACCTGCAATGTATGTACCAACTGCGACCATAATCATTGGTAACGAGCTTAAGGCATAGCGCATAAATAGTGTCTTTGCCCACAGCATATATGCGATTTGAAATGGCCAAGATGCCGCAACAACAAACAATAAATAGATTCTCAGCGAAAAAGGTTTTTTGGGGTTGTTCATACTTTAGCTTTGCCTTCAATATTTTTGATAATTGTTATTAAAAAATATTTTCATCTGAAAATATTACTTAGTACAGATTAAATCGAAGAGATTTTTTACGACTATATGCAATCCCTAAAATGATAGACACTATTAGCTCGATGGAAAAAACTACAATTCCTTTCCAATTTAGATTTAGCTGCAAGGCTCCATTGTTACCGATATATAGAGCAAAATTAATACATCCATTAAACCAAGCATGACTTAATACGCAAAAGAATAAGTTGTTTGTGTATTTATAAAGGGTTGTAAAACTAGAGGTTAAGATTATTCCTGAAAATAAATACAATCCAAAGGGGAGTGAACTTTGAGTTGAGCCTTTGATAAACCATAGCGGCAAATGCCATAGACTCCATATACTTCCTACTATCAAGATAGAGGGTAAATAATTACTTACTTTTTCTAATTGAGGCTGCAAAATCCCCCGCCAACCTAATTCTTCTAGTCCACCTAAAAGGATGAGGAATGGCAAATTAATAATTATCGAGAGAATTGAGATAGGTCTAGGGATTCCAAAAGCAATCCAAATCATCAATAAACGCCAAATTGTATATAATCCAAATATTAGCCATACTTTTCCATCTATTTTTTTGCCAAAGACATACTTAGAAAAAGATTCTTCACTAAAATCTTCCTTGAACTGCCGATAAATAATGTAGGAACTAATGACTGCTCCCCAACTGCCGATCGAGTAAGGTATCCAAAATAAAGGCTCACCATACCAAAGAGCATTAAAATATGTATTCCCAATGATGATAACTAGCCAAGATAGCCAAGTTATCGAGAAAGTGTAAAGTAGAAAAAATCCAATTTGCTTTAGCGATCGCTTCTTTTTTTTCATATTTTTATCGCTCCTTAACTTTTTGAAAATCTTTCTCTATGTAAATGGTCGCCAAGTTTTTTGGTTGTTGTTATGTTCATCAGATAACCGCCCAAGCCTGTTATCCATAGCACAAATGGTGATATTAAAAATGCTAGCGGATGGTTGATAACTAATCCCGTAACTTTTCCTTGAGTGTTTTTGATGAATTTAATTTCCAATTCAACCGCTTTCAGAAAGCAGAAACTGCTTGCCACTCTTGGATCGCTGTGGATGGGATTTGTAACTCGATCGGTGAGCCAGTTACCATCGGTAAAGTTAGATGAAGAGGAATTTCAGGCTGCAACTGCGGTACGACAGACTTAATGTCATATTCTGCGACATTGGCTGGGGTTGGTGTATCCTGAGAAATTTCGCTAGAAATATCCTTGGCGGTTAGAATTTGCCCCATAGATGTTGTTAGCGTCAGTGGTTGAGTGCGATCGAATTCCACCCCACTAGGAAAGCCCACTAGCCGCAGAGAGACAATAGCACTACCTTCGGGATGAGTGCGCTTGAAGGCGATCGCCTGCCAGTAATTTCCGGTCTGATCCCGTAGCTTTTGCCGGGATTGATAGAGCATTTGCCCTGGATATTCTTGGATTTGCGTTATAGCAGCAAAAGCGGGTAGGGGACTGCAAACAACTAGTAAAACGCAGATCCAGGCAGCCAGCAGCCAGCGCATCGGGCGAATTTTAGACCCGTTAAAATAGATAGAGTTCATCACAAAAGTCCTGATAAAGTTAAAATTTCTTGAAATTCCAGAGTAAAATTTGGGATTTTAGCCCTAATTGTTTTGGTGCATTAACTGAAGGCGATCGCTTCTCCTGCGGCTTGCCAAGCTGCAAAGCTAGGTGGAAAACCCTGCACATTCTCATAGCCCAACAGGTGTAATGTCATCACTCCCATTGCCGAACGATAACCGGAGGAGCAATACAACACCACAGGGCGATCGCGCGGAATTTGATTCAGATTGTGCGCCAGTGTGGGGTAAAGACAAGATACGCGCAAAATTTATCACGATGTAAAGTTGTGTAACAAAATTACTCAGAAGCCTAAATTTAACTTTTCATCTAGTGCTTGTGGAATCGCATCAATATCAATCAGATAATCACCAAAACGCTTAATATGACTTGTCAAATAAGGACTCAAAGCAGCTATTTCTTCCCGCTCCCAGAAAAAACCTTCTTTTCTTAACTGAAGCAAAACCTCAGTTAAATCAACTACATTATGGAAAATAACAGCATTAGCTACTAAATCCCCGTACTTGATTGTCTTCTCTTGTTGTTCAGGGTCATTACTAGCAATCACCCCTTCTCCTCCAAAGCAAAACCACTTAGAAAAGCCATTATAAGATTCTACCTTATTAGTCATTGCTGTAATTTGTTGACGTAACTTTTGGTCAGAGATGAACTGTAACAGAAAAATAGTTCTAATAACTCTCCCTAACTCTCGAAACGCTTGATAAAGTTTATTCTTCCGACTATAGTTTCCCAATTTTCGTAACAACATATCCGAAGAAATCTTGCCTTCTTTAATAGAAAGAACCACTCGCAATAAGTCTGACCAATGAGTTTTGATAAGTTCCCAATTAATTACCCCTTTAAATAAAGAATCAATATGCTGGTAAACTGTCTCTTTCTCAGGACGATAGAAAACCAAATCTTGCCAATTTCTAATGCGAGGCATGAGTTGAATACCTAACAAATAGGATAAAGCAAAGACAGGAGTAGACTGTCCTTGAGTATCAGCATGAATAATCGACGGTTGAATTTCCGATGTGTTCTTGAGAAGTCCTTCAATAATATATACTGCTTCCCAAGTTCCACAAGGAATAAAATGACTAAACAGAGCTATATAACTATCAGCGACATGATGATAAGCAATACCACCATAACCACCATAGCGAATATGATATTCCGAGAGTAAATTTTGCTCATATAGGTCATATTTAGTTCCATCAGCAGCAGCCGTCGTGCCGTCTCCCCAGAATTTAGTTAAGGGCATCACATTGTAGCGATTGATAATATCTACTAGAGCAGTATTGAGTCCTTTTAAACTAATATGTCTCTGATTGACAAAAGTGAGCATTCTTGACGTAACAACGCCTCTCATGTGACGCGCCGCTTGAGTCGCTCCTAGATTGCATCCATAAGTGAAAGTGGTTAATAAATAGCGTTCTGTAGACCGTTCTAATTTTGAATCAGAACCACTCAAAGGCCCAAAATGTCGGGTAAAATTTGTCCAATAGTCTACATCTCTGAGAATATCAATTAAGTTACGCTCTGGCATTCTTTCAGAGATTAAAGCCTCTAAGTTTTTGAGGGAAGCACTCTCACGATTAGCTGACGGACGTTTTAAAACAGGTTCTCCTTGCTCGCTAATAACAACAGATGTATTATTGGGATAGCCTTGATCAACTGACGATGCTGTTTGGGTTAATAAATTTTCTAAATTCTCGACAAAATCTTCAGCCTGAGTAGGAAAGCCTAATTGTTGACAATATGCTTCAACCAATGGCTGACAGTCCTTCCAAGAAAGTAATTGTTCTCGATAGTCAGCATAAGCCTCACTGTTAAAGATACAAATATCCCCTGATTTTAATTCAGCAGCTACATAAGAAAAAATACAAATCTCGAAATGGCGACGCATCACTCTTGTGACATCTTTGGACTGAACTATCACTAATTTTTGCCATTGCTGGGAAATAAAAGATAAATCAACTTCCGTTCCTATCCACTCCCCCCGGCGATGGGAATTAGACAGTAAAACTTCAACGGCTTTAACCAATTTGTCATCACTACTGGTAGATTCTAGCTTCAGGAACTTAAATACCCGAAAGAAAGCACTACGATGACTTTTATAAAATCGCCATAGTAAGGGGAAGTAATTATTACCTTGATAAGCATTGATTTCTTCACACTCAGTTAATAGTTGTTCAACTCCTCCCGTTTGCTTGAAGATAGCTTGTAATTGATCTACTGGTTTTAAATCGGGGGCATCTTCATTGAAAACTACTAGGACATCGGTGAGGACAGATACTAATTTTTCTGTAGTTATCTGCTGTCTTTTTTT
>JBAVZX010000799.1:0-8908 GCA_049589015.1 Phormidium sp.
ACCGGAGTTAGTTTCAATTTTTTTCCGAATTTGACCAATATGAACATCCACAACCCGATCTTCTGCGCCTTCCATTCCGTGATGTTCATATCCCCAAACTTCTCGCATTAATTCCTTACGTCGCCAAACTCGATTTGGGTGGGTTGCCAAAAAATGCAACAAATCGAATTCTAAAGGAGTTAAAATAACTACTTGATCATTTAAGGTAACTTCCCGACTTGCCGGGTCAATTACCAAATTTTCCAGTACTAAAGCTCGAGATTTCGGCGCAATATTAGCACTTGGTTCTGCTCGTCGTAATAATGCCTCTACTTGTTTTTCTAGAACCTCAACATAAAAAGGTTTAGTCACATAAGCATCAGCCCATTCCAGTCCAGCAATTTGGGATTTAACATCCGTCAAACTGGTTAATAGCATCACCATGACACCCATGCGGCTTTTCATTTGTTCGCAGAGTTTGAACCCAATAGTATCTGGCAAAATTACATCCAGAATTACTAAATCAGGTTGGAATTGATCAAACACCGTCAACGCCGTCGTACCGTCTATGACCGACTCAATTTGATAGTTTTGCTTACTTTGTTTTAAGAACCGATGAATTAAATTTCTGGTTCCCGGATCATCTTCAACAATAAGTATTTTTTTGGAAGATACATCAGTTTTCATAGTGATAGTAAGGTGTCAAGCAGTACGAGCAAAATTAGCGAGAATTTTAATGACGCGGCTGGTGCTAAACCAGCCAAAACCCGAAATTGGCTACTGCTGAGATTTATTATTTGTCTCAGTGGTTTCGGTAACCTCAAACTTGTAGCCCACACCCCGAACCGTCTGAATCATTACTGGTTGATTTGAGTCTGTTTCCAGTTTTCTCCGAATTTGACCGATATGAACATCAACTACACGCTGATCTCCTACATATTCATAATCCCATACAGCTTGGATTAGTTCCGATCGTCGCCAAACTCGTCCAGGATGACTTGCTAAAAAATGTAACAAATCAAATTCTAAAGCTGTCAAAGGGACGCTGGAATTGTTGAGCGTTACTTCGCGACGGACAGGATCGATCATTAACTGATCCAATACAATACGTTGCTGTTCTGCAGTAGTGACAGCCCGCTGGCGCTTCAATATAGCTGCTACCCTCACTCCCAACTCTTTTAAGCTGAAAGGTTTGGTTATGTAATCATCTGCACCTTTGGAAAATCCGGTAATTTTATCGGCTTCGTCTCCCCTACTGGTGAGCATTAGCACAAATACACCAGTCCGACTTTGCATTTCTTGACACAGGTTATAGCCATTTGCGTCAGGTAAGTTTACGTCTAAAATCACCAAATCTGGATTAAATTGCTCAAATAGAGTCATCGCTGCCTTACCATCAGCCGCAGAGTCCATTTGGTACTGTTTACTCAAAAAACGCTGTATTAGGTTCCTGACCGCAGGGTCGTCATCAACAACAAGGATTTTGGGGAGAGCCATAGCCACCACTTTACACTGAGAATTAAATACGCCAGATGCAAACCGAAGAAGCTGAATACTAATTAGGGAGAAGTAATTAAAGCAACTTGGCTGAATATTGATTTCCAATATTAATTGTGTAAGAGCATTTTAGATGATTAGTGGGTTTCATAATAGTCCACTATTATTCTTCCCCGTACAGCACCACACTAAACCATAGATTAAAATGTTTTCCCATTTCAGTTAACAGGCTAGACTAGTCAACAACTAAATGCTAGCCGCAATCAGCAGTATCAGGGGAGAATGTAAGTGATCGTAAAACCACAAGCAGCTTGGGGTCGAGCCAAAGCTGTGGCCAAACGGGATGTCTAGGAGGTTAGGAGGAAATGAGTGTAGAAAATCCTTACGAGCAACTTGGAATTCCAGAGAATGCTACTTTCGATGAAATTCAAACGGCTCGTAATCGTTTAACGCAAGAGTATAGTAATGACCCAAAACGACAAGAAGCTATAGAGACAGCTTATGATGCCATCTTGATGGAGCGTTTACGGATGCGTCAGGAAGGCAGAATTCGCGTTCCTGAAGGCATCAGGTTTGCTGAACAACGCTTTTCTCAGGCTCCCCCTCCACCGCCCATCTCGGTAAAGCAGCCTCCCGCATGGCTGCAAAATTTTCTGGATACTCCCAGTCGAGGAGATGTTCTGTGGACAACGGGCGCTTTTCTTGTCTTGGCTGGTTTGGTTGGGTTGAGGGTTGACTATGCCTCTTTTGCTTTGGCTTTAGGAGTATTCGCCAGTCTCTATTTTCTCACGCGCAAGGAACATAAGCTAGGGCGGTCTGTACTGCTGTCTTTGGCAGGGTTGACTTTTGGCTTGGTTCTCTGGGGGGTGTTAGCTAGTTTACTGACAAAACAAATCAACTCTTTGCCTATGCCTTTGACTGGAGAAGCTTTAGCCGCTTGGATCTCTTTTGTGATTCTTTGGTTGGTAAGTACTTTTCTCCGTTAAGGCTGTGTTCAGTTGTCGGGGCGCAGGGGAGCCGGGGTGCTGGGGTGCCGGGGGGAGGAGAATTCAAAACTCCAAACTCCAAACTCCAAACTCCAAACTCCAAACTCTCCCCACTTCTTAACTTTTTTATTTTTACGCTCAAAGTTTATTACCTGGCTTTTTTCCCAGATTGATGGAGCAAGAAATCTACTGCTTCAGTGAAATCGTTCACAATCAGGTCGGGATGGAAGGCTTCTAGAGAGGTGCGATCGCGAATTCCACACAAAACACCTATCACCTTAATACCATGCGTTTTAGCGGCCATGATGTCCGCTTCAGTGTCACCGACCATCCAACTATCAGTAGCTGATGGCAGTTTCGCTAATGCTTCTGCCATTAGTATCGGTTTGTCTTCTATATCACGAGTTTTGGGGTAATCGTTGCTGAGGCGATAGCAGCGATTTTCGGGGAAAAATCTACCTAAGTCAAAACTTTGAAAGGCATAGTCTAATTCTCTAATCCGCCGTAAGGTTAACACTACTAAGTCTATTCCCGCTTGTTGGACTTTCTCTAAAGCGGCTATGGCTCCGGGTGCTAATTGGTCATACTTAAAGTAAGGCTGAGTATGGGCGGTTTTTTTCCTCAGTTGGGCAAATTCTTCGGCTTGTTGTGCTTCTAAGCCGGAAATTACCCCTATCTGTTTTTCTGGAACTCGCGCTCTTTTTAATTGCCAAAATTCTGTCTTCGATAAATGACGTACTTTCTGATCCTGATGGCGAGTTTGTTCTAGGCATAGTTCGTAAACACGATAGTAACGTTCGGAAATGTCAACTATTGGCCCGTCGAAGTCACTAATCAGTCTCAACATAAATCTCGCAATTGTTAATTTTTTATAAGATTATATTGGCAAAGGCAGAAGGCTCCAAGGGAAGAAAGGAGAAGGATAAATTATTTATGGTTCTCCCTGCACCCCTGCACCCCTGCACCCATCAAGACTGACTTCGCTTGATTTGCTCTGTTTCTATTGCTTGAAATAGGGCGCGAAAGTTACCTTCTCCGAATCCTTGTGCTGGGATTTTTTGACCTTGGATATATCCAAGGCGGCGTTCAATTAATTCAAAGAAGAAGGTCGGTTGTCGGAAAATTGGTTGGGTAAAAATTTGCAGAAGTAAGGGAGCTATTTCTGATTTATTATTGTTAATATCTTGCTGCCAATCGACTAAAATTTGTTGGGCTTCAATTTGGTGTAATTCTGTTGGTGACAAAGGAATATTTTTTCTTTCTTTTAGTTCTATGTAGTACTTGGGGGCAATTTCTAAAAATTTTACGTGAGCCTTTCTAAAAATTTTAATTGTTTCTATTAAATTTGAGGTTTGTAAGGCAATATGTTGAATTCCTGGGCCTTGGTTAAAGTCTAAAAATTCTTGGATTTGGGAATTTGCTGATGCTGGTTGATTGATGGGGAATTGGACTAATTTGCTGGGGTGAACTAGTACTTGACTGTGTAATGCTGACCAATCTGTTTGAATGGCAAATGTTTGTTGACGTTGTAATTCTAACACTTTTTCGTACCAGTTTACGGCGGATTCTAATTCGCCAGCTGCTACGTTTAAAACTACGTGATCTATGCCAGTAAAGGTTATTGGAGTTGGAGGATTAAAAGATAAATGGTTTTTGCTGTGCCAGTTTTGAATTCCTAATTCCCAGTTTGCTGTACCTTCAATTAATGTGTGCGTTAAGTTTCCCCAGGCGGAGATTTTGCCCCATTTAAGTTGGGGTTGTTGGACTATTGGTTGTAAAAGTTTTGCGCCGTAATTAATAGCTTTGGCGATGATTGTTTCTATGTTTTGGACGCGAAAGGCGACATCGGCTACGCCTGGGGGATGCGATCGCAAAAACTCTGCTACTGGACTTTCAGGTAATAGCGGCGAAGAGAGAAAAAAGCACACTGCGCCATTTCTGACTATTTCTATAAGTGTGTGATTTTGCCAAACTCCACCGCCAACAGTTTGAAAACCCATTTGGCGAACAAACCAATTTCGCCATAGTGGTGCATCTTCAACATAGAAATGTATGTGATCAATTTTCATCCCAGCTTGTCTCTATGTTTGTCTAAACTGCCAATTATATGGCAAATATGTCCATCGCCTTCTCCATTAATTTTTCTACCTGAGAAGGGTTGGTAATATCACTGGCAACTGTGATAATTTGCGCTTTTTGGTTTAAGTATCAACCAGAAACCAAAGCATTTATTTTCTGGCTGTTTCTGCCTGCTAGTAACAATTTTGCGCTTTTAGATCACAATTTTTTGGCCACGGCTGCAACGATTCCATCGGTAGCACTAATGACAATAACTACTTTGTTTTGCATATCCTTTACATTTCTTTATTTAACAATTATTTTACCAGTTATTACAAAATAATTACATAATTTCCCTGATTAGGATCAATAAAAATTACAATTAGATGTTGACCTATGAGTGAATTGCACGTAATATCTTACTTCAGAGGTGTGACAGATAGCTGAACTGTGGTTATGAGGAGTGAACTAAGATTGCAACACAATGAAATTTTTGCAACTGCGTCTCCAACAAGCGAGATGGCTCACAGGGTTAATCTTGCCAGGGTTTTTAGTTATTCAAGCTTTACCTACAGTCGATGCCCAAACAATTACGATTCAAAATACTGGCACGGCCAATTACAGAGATAACGTAACTCAAAATGTGCGAACTGCGACATCAAATCAAACTTCAGTAAGTGCAATATTAGTACCTGCCACACTGGAGATTATTAAATCAGCAGATCGCCAAGCAGCGGAACCAGGAGACACTGTACTGTACCGACTGTTAATTAGAAATACTGGTCAATCTACTGTAAGAAATTTAGAAATTTCTGATACATTGCCTTTGGGATTAAGGATAGCTTCTAAGTCGATCAAAGGATCGATTACAGATAGCAATAACCAAAATTCTTCAGTGCAATTACCAGAAGCAGCAGTAAATGATCGCAAACTAATTTTCAGTTTTCCTGGGGAACTTATACCTAAGCAAACGCTAACTTTAACTTATGCTGTCACCTTAACTCCTGATTCAATTCGGGGAAATGGACGCAATATTGCTTCTGTTAGTGGCACTAGTGGACAGCGACAAATTGCTAGTGGTACAGCTTCTTTCCAGTTACAAATTAGAAGCGGGATACTCTCCGATTGTGGCACCATTATTGGCAGAGTTTTTGTTGATAAAAACTTTGACGGAGAACAACAGCCAGGAGAATCAGGAGTACCAAATGCTGTAATTTATTTAGATGACGGCAATCGAATTACTACTGATGCTGATGGACTATTTTCTGTTGCTAATGTAATCTCTGGATATCGTAGCGGAACTTTGGATTTAACCAGCATTCCTGGTTATACTCTTGCGCCTAATTTGTACAACATAGAAAAGAATAGTCAATCACGTTTAGTGCGGTTGGCACCAGGAGGAATGGTACGAATGAATTTTGCTGTCACACCTGCTTCGGGAGAAGAACAAACTCAAGAAGTTCCTGCTAATCGATAAATTAAGATAGCGAATTTTTGGGTGGATTCTTTGCGATTTTAATAAGTCAATTTTTTTAGAAATACAGAAAAAACAGGGTGCATTTTTAGTAAATTGCTTTTAGTTAATGGTTGATTCACAGGTAATAAACTGCCAACTATGACCTAAAAGTAAAAGCAAATAATCTTAATTTCTGGGCATACCCCTCATGACGGCTTACCAGGCGTTTTTACCAACTATAGTGGGAATGGTTATCGCATTGCCACCCGCAGATTCACAACCGCTGAATAGTGGTGGTGAAAATCAAGTATTAAGTAGTATTGGTCATTTGACACCAACTACTAATTACCAATTAGCGAATACCAGCTATCAAGTAGTTTCGGAAAAACCCCAGTCCTCATTACCTCTGACTCAATTACCTGTTCCTGGTACGGCAATTCCAGTACCTAATCCTGGGGAAAATTCATCGGGAGGAGTGCGAATTTTAACGCCTCTAACGGGGGTGATTAGCGATCGCAATACCAGCTTAGTAATTCAATATCCTGTTGGTACAAATGTCAAAGTTACTGTTAACGGCAATCCTTTAGATCCAAAAACTCCGACGCAAATTACTCGGAATGAAGCGCAAAATTTAATCACCCAAACTTGGTATAGCATTAAATTAAAAGAAGGCGAGAACCGGATTGTTGTTCAATCAGGCGATAATCAGGTGGCAGAAGTACGTTTAAATGTCAAAAGTTTCGCTGCTAAGATTGAAATTAATCCTCTAGAAGGGCAAGTTCCGGCTGATAATAGATCCACTGTTGCTTTAGTGGGAAGAATTACTGATAATGCAGGAAATCTGATTAGTCAAGAGACAGTAATTACCTTAACTTCTAGTGCGGGGAATTTCATTGGTGCAGACGAAGATGAAGACGAACCGGGATTTCAAGTAGTTGCTAGAGGGGGACAATTTACTGCCAAATTACAGTCAAATTTGCAAGCACAACAGGTGAGAATTCGGGCGGCTGCGCCTGTGAGTCGCGATCGCTATGTGCAAATTTACGATCCGTTTTTAGAATTTGATCCAACGGGTAATTTAGTTGTTCCTTATCAATCTCCTATTCCCGATAATAACCTAAGAATTCCTTACAATGATCCGGCTTCTACCACTCCAGTTTTTACATCACCAACGGAGATTCAAGCTTATACTCAAGTGGAATTTGTGCCGAATATTCGCCGTTCGATCGCCACAGGTGTAGTTAACTTAAGAATTGGCGAAAGAGGAACAAATTTTTGGGGAAGTCTCCGCGACTTTTTAAGACCAAATGATGATGGTTTATCAGTTGATTTAACCGCCCAAGTTTTTGCCACTGGCGCAGTTTTTGGCGATTGGTTATTTACAGGTGCTTATAATAGTCAACGCGCCCTAAATGAAACTTGTGAAGGCGATAATAGATTGTTCGGTGGAATTCAATTTTGTGAGAAACTTTACCCAGTTTATGGCGATAGTTCCACAATTGATTATTTAACACCTTCTAAAGATAGCGTTTATGTCCGTTTAGAACGTCCTTCGCGCAATCGTGGGGGAGAAACAGACTATATTATGTGGGGTGATTATAACACCCGTGAATTTTCTAGGGCTTCCCAAGTTTTCACTGCTACAAATCGCCAATTACATGGTTTTAAAGCTAACTATAGTTTCGGTAATTTACAAGTAACAGCATTATATAGTCCAGACGTTGAAGGTTTCCAAAGAGATGCGATCGTTCCTGATGGTACTAGCGGTTATTATTTCCTATCCAGAAGAATCATCGTTCCCGGAAGTGAAAGAATTTTTATTGAAACCCAAGAATTAAATCGTCCGGGTACAGTACTGGAAAGAAAACCATTACAAAGAGGGCCAGATTATGAAATTGATTATGATCGAGGCACGCTATTATTCCGTCGGCCAATTTTTGCTACAGAATTCGATCTTTTCAATACTGGAACACCCGGAACTGGGGCATTATTAGTTCGACAAATAGTAGCTACTTACCAATTTGAAGGGGGAGAAGATACAGATGCTTTAGGGACAAGATTGCAATACAATTTCTCGACAAATTTCGAGAATCCCAGTTGGGCTGCTGTTAGTTATTGGCGAGAAAATCAGGGATCAAGAGATTACGATTTATTTGGTTTAGATTTCTTAATTCCTTTAGGAAGAAGAGGCAGAGTAGTTGGGGAATATGCCCGTTCTAATGCGGATACAGAATTTCGCGGAAACATCACCGGACAAGCATATCGCTTAGAAATTAATGGGTCAATTACTGACAGAATTGGGGCGAGGGCTTATTATCGTTTTGTAGATGAAGACTTTAATAATAATGCTACTTTTAGTTTTGCTCCCGGTCAAACTCGTTATGGTGCTTCGGTAACAGCACAAGTTACTCCCACAACTTTAATCGAAGCTAGTTATGATCATGAGGATAATTTTGGATTTTCATCGTTAGTTAGAACAGATTTGATTGATTTATTTAATCCCGGATTTGAAGCTAGACCGGGCGATCGCGTTGACAATTCTTTAACGACAATTGCCGCTGGAGTAAGACAAAGAATTGGCCTAGCAGATGTCAGTGTTAATTATGTGCGACGGGAAAGAGATGATAAAATTAGCAATTTAGATGGCAATTCCGATCAAATTGTTACTCGCTTAAGTGTGCCACTTTTGCGCCGTTCTCAAGATAAAAGTAACCTGGTAACTTTCCGCGCCCAAAATGAATTAAATCTGAGTGATAGCGATGCACTTTATCCAAATCGAACAACTTTAGGATTAGATTGGGCGGTGTCTCCCGGAGTCACAGTTAGGTTAGCCCATCAATTTTTTGATGGTGGCTTTTTTGAAAATGATTCGATTACCAGTTTAGACACGGTTGTAGAAAGACAACTTTGGAAAAACACCACAGTTACTAGT
>JBAVZX010000800.1:0-11951 GCA_049589015.1 Phormidium sp.
ATTGATGCAACATGATACCGACTACGAATATGCGTGGGGTCGAACTTATTATGCAGCAATTTCTATGCTAATTCCGAGTGTTTTTTGGTCTGATAAACCCCCAGACAAAATTAAGGAAGGGACAGAAGTACAATTCGGTATGGGAAGTTACCATCCTCAGCTTTGGGCATCTTCAAAAGTTTATGGTCTAGCTGGTGAAACCATGCTAAATTTTGGGCCAACAGTGATTCCATTTGCTTTTATATTTCTTGGTCTTGTTGTTGGTAATGTTCGCCGTTTCCTCTTCACTTGGCAAGCTGTTGATGTGCGATTAATTTTATTACCATTCTTAGTAAATTACTGTTTTATTATTCTGGTTGGCGACCTAGATAATCAAATATATTTCCTGTTGAAAAATGGAGGTTTTCCTTTTATAGTACTGGTTCTAAGTTCAGAAAAAATAAAGATTAAAGGAGAGTAAAATGATAATCATTGAGCTAACTAAAATGCCAAAATTTTTGCCAAAAAGTGCAACAAATATGGATGTAATCGTTGTGCTTGAACATCACTTTTTGCAGACTCCCGATCGCGCAGTATGGACACAAACAATGTTTCCCTATTCATTTTGGGTGCGTTACCTCTATGTTTTCGATCGGGTAAAAGTTGTAGCACGAATGGGCAAAGTGAACCAGATTCCCCCTAACTGGAAACGGGCTGACGGTGAAGCAGTAATATTTGCATCCATACCAGATTACACCGGACCACTTCAGTATCTTTTCCGAGCAATGCAAGTAAAACAAGCAGTCAGAAATGCCTTAAATGAAAATGATGCAGTGATTTTGCGCGTTGGTTCCCAATTAGCTAATGATATCGAGCCTTTGCTGCGCCAAACTAACCATCCCTACGGAGTGGAAGTTGTAGCCGATCCCTACGATGTCTTTGCGCCTGGTTCTGTGAGACATCCTTTGAGAACTTTCTTCCGCTGGATGTTCACCCGTCGATTACAACAACAGTGCGATCGAGCTTGTGCTACTGCTTATGTTACCGAACACGCCTTGCAACAGCGCTATCCACCAAGAAATAATGCTTTTGCCACACACTATTCCAGTGTTGAGTTACCAGATCAAGCTTTCGTAACTTTTCCTCGTTCGCTGAAGCTAATCATGCACCCGTTGACTCTAATCACGGTAGGTACGCTGGATCAACTTTATAAGGCTCCAGATGTGCTAATTAATGCTGTTGCTATCTGCGTAGAAGCAGGATTAGATCTCAAATTAGTTTTAGTAGGTGATGGCAAACACCGAAACGAATTGGAGGCGCAAGTTGCAAAGTTGAATTTGGGCGATCGCATTTGTTTTCTGGGTAACTTGCCTGCGGGGGAAGCAGTGCGAACTCAGTTGGATCGGGCAGATCTGTTTATTCTGCCATCTCATCAAGAAGGTTTGCCGAGAGCGATGATTGAGGCGATGGCACGGGGGCTTCCTTGCATTGGCTCAACTGTGGGAGGTATTCCCGAATTATTAGCACCTGAAGATATGGTGTCACCTGGGAATGTGACTGCACTAGCGAACAAAATTCGCGAAGTTGTGAATCACCCAGAACGCATGGCGCAGATGTCGGCTCGAAATTGGCAGAAAGCCAAAAATTACAGAGAGGAGGTGTTGCGCGATCGCAGAATTGCATTTTACCGCTTTGTCCGCGATACAACCCAAGCTTGGCTGAAACAAAAATACGAGGAACTTTAATAATTTTAGCTGGAGATGTTAATGAAAAAACTGTTAATTGTTACTGCTGTTCCTAATGCCCTTCGCGCTTTCTTACTTCCTTTCGCCGAACATTTTCGCGCTCAAGGATGGCAAGTAGATGCAATGGCTGATGGTGTTTCCGCTTGTGCTGAATGTGCAAGGGCTTTCGATCGCCTTTGGGATGTAGAGTTTTCCCGCAGTCCTTATCATCCCCGAAATCTCATAGTTGCTCCGCCAAAAATCCGAGAAATCGTACTTCGGGAAAGCTATGATATTGTTCATGTTCATATAGCAGTTGCGGGTTTTGTCACTCGATACGCTCTTAAAGATTTAACAGAACGCCAAAAGCCAAAAATTATCTACACGGCTCACGGTTTTAACTTCTACAAGGGAGAAAACCCCCTAAAAAACGCGATCTTTTTAACTTTAGAAAAGTTAGCCGGACGATGGACTGATTACTTAGTAACAATCAATCGTGAAGATGAAGCTGCTGCCAAGCACTACGCTATTGTTCCTCCCGAAAAAGTGCGTTATATGCCTGGAATTGGCGTAAATCTTCAACAATACAATCCCAATACTATTTCTAATGCTTCTGTTGTGCAAGTGCTACAAGAACTGGGACTTACACCAGAAACACCTCTATTTTTATCAATTGCAGAGTTCATTCCCCGCAAACGCCATCGTGACATTTTACAGGCATTTGCAAAGGTTCCTCAATTGGAAACCCACCTAGCTTTTGCTGGATCTGGCTCATTAATGCCGGAAATGCAGCAATTAGCTGCTGCGTTGGCTGTAGCAGACAGAGTGCATTTTTTGGGTTTTCGTCAGGACATCCCAACTTTGATCGAGGCTTCGGCAGCGACAGTGCTGGCTTCGGAACAGGAGGGATTACCGAGAAGTGTGATGGAGTCTTTGTGCATGGAAGTTCCGGTTATTGGTACTGACATTCGAGGCATTAGAGATTTACTGGAAGGAGATTGCGGTTTACTCGTTGAGTTGGGAAATGTTGAACAACTTTCTCAGGCAATGACTTGGATCTTAGACCATCCCATAGCAGCAAAAGCAATGGGCAAGCGGGGACGGGAATTCATGGCTAGCTATGACTCGCAGCATATTTTCAAGCTGCATGAAGCATTATATGCAGAGGCTTTAGAACAGGTCAAACAGATAATTTTTGTTTAAGAAAAATGTCAGTTTATTTCACAATTTTTTAGAGGTGAAACAAATGGATTACAAATTTTATTATTGCCAAATTTGGGATAATTATGAGTCAACTAAGCGAGAAATTTGGTCAGCCAAAAAGTGGCAAGAAGTGGAAACAGCTTATCTAAAAAAACGGCGAGGAATTCAAGTGAATTTGGTATTTAAACGTTTATTAGATGTGGCGATCGCCAGTCTTGGTATCCTAATCTTACTTCCTGTTTTAGCTTTAATTGCCTTAGCAGTTCGCCTTAGTTCTCCAGGCCAAATTTTATTTCGTCAACAACGTTTAGGAAAGTTAACAAAACCCTTTGAAATTTATAAATTTCGGACTATGATTGATGGTGCGATCGATCGAGGTGCAGGAATTAATACTTTTAAAGGCGATCCTCGCGTTACCCCTGTCGGTCGATTCTTGCGGGAATATCATCTGGATGAATTACCGCAACTCTTCAATGTTCTACGGGGTGAAATGAGTTTAGTTGGCCCTCGACCGCTGTTAGTTCAGTCTTTACCAACTTATAGCAATAAGCAAAAACAACGCTTTTTAGTCTACCCAGGTATTACAGCTTGGGAGGCAGTAAAAGGTGGTCTTTCTAACACATTAGAACAACGAATAGATTTAGATATTTGGTATGTCAATCATTGGAATTTTTGGTTGGATTTAGTTATCCTTTCTCGGACAATTCCCGTAGTTATTACTAAAGCAGGTGTCTATGCTAAAGATGATTCATCTGCCAAAGTTAACAGTAAATAGAAAAAAACAGTTCACCAACAATTTATTGCTAGTCCATTTAATTTAATTAAGGATTGATATATGACGATCGCAGTAATTCATCAACCTCAATATTTACCCTATTTAGGTTTCTTCCACAAACTCAACCAAAGCGACATTTTTGTAGTGATGGATAGCGTGCAATTTATGCGGCGTGGTATCCAACATCGCAACAAAATTAAAACCAGCAAAGGTGAACAATGGTTAACAGTGCCCGTATTCCATCAATCATCTAGAGAAGAAGAGTATATCAAAGATGTACAAATTAACTTAGAATTTCCTTGGGCGCGAAAACATTGGAATACGCTGATCACCAATTACTCACCTGCTCCTTATTTCGATCAATACGCCTTTGAATTCCAACAACTACTGAAAGAAGAATGGCATTATCTCTGTGAACTCAACATGGTTTTAATTAAATGGCTCATGGAAATTTTAATGATTAAAAAGCCGATCGTTTATTTATCTGAATTGGCAATAGACGGAACTAAAAGCGACCTTTTGATTGACACTTGTAAAGCAGTGGGTGCTGATACTTATTTATCTGGTTCTGGTGGTAAAGAATATATGAATTTATCACTTTTTGAAGATGCTGGAATCAATGTGATCTGGCAAGAGTTTAACTCACCATTTTATAAACAGATCTTTCCAGAATTAGGCTTTTTACCCAACCTATCTATTATCGATGTTCTATTCTGTTGTGGTTTAAAAACAAGGGATTTTTTAGGAGGTAATTAAATGAGTCAAGTTAGAAGCAAGAAAATCCTAATAATAGCACCTCATGCTGATGATGAAGTGCTTGGTGTTGGGGGAACAATGGCTCGATTTGCTGCTGAGGGTGCTGAAGTTTACGTAGTTATCGCTACCAAAGGTTATCCACCTGATTACTCAGAAGAAGTTTCTAGAACTGTTCGTGAACAAGCTTTGGTTGCTAATCGATTACTTGGAACAAAAAAAACTCAATTTTTGGATCTACCAGCTGCGAATTTAGACCGCATTCCTTACCGGGATATAAATCATCAATTGGTTGAAGCTATTCGTGATATTCAACCAGAAGTTCTTTATATTCCTTTCAATGGCGATCTTCACATAGATCATCAAAGAATTTTTTCCTCAGCTTTGGTAGCAGCACGACCCAATCGTATTAATGCACCAAGCAGAATTTATGCTTATGAAACACTTTCCGAAACGAACTGGAATGCTCCTTATTTAACTCCTAACTTTGTCCCGAATGTTTTTGTAGATATTTCCGGTTATTTGGAGATGAAAATTGAAGCGATGGCAATCTATGCTTCTCAAATTAAATCTTTTCCTCATGAGCGATCGCCAGAAGCTTTAAGAGCTTTAGCAACATTACGAGGAAGTACAGTAGGACGTTTTGCTGCGGAAGCGTTCGTTTTAGTGCGAGAGATTATTTAAAAGGATTGAAATGATCATGTCATCAGAATTTATTTTGCCTTTTGATCCCAAATGGAAACGTTTTTTAGAACTTACTTGGCACGATTTTTACCATCTGCCAGAGTATGTTTCTTTATCAGCAAAGTATGAACAAAGTCAACCCACTGCTTTCTATGGAGAAGCAGATGAAGCTGCATTTTTGGTTCCTTTATTAACTCGAAAGATTCCAAAAAGCCTGAAAGCACCTGATAATTGGTACGATGCAATCACTCCTTATGGCTATCCAACACCGCTCTCGATTCCTCCTGATGATAAATGGAGTTTAGAGATTTTTCTTAAATCTTTTCGAGAGATAGGAGCCGCATCTGGAATGATTAGCGCCTTCTTACGTTTGCATCCTTTACTGCCACTAGATTTTGATGTATTAGCTAAATTCGGAACGGTTGTAAAACATGGTCAAACTGTATATATTGATCTATCTACATCCCTTGAAGAAATGTGGTCAAAAACTAATAAAAGTCACAGGAAAGATATTAATAAACTGACTCGATTGGGTTTTCAAGCCATAATTGATGATTGGAGATTTTTTGACAAATTTACTGCCATTTATCGGGCGAATATGCAGCGAGTGTCAGCTAGCGAGTTTTATTTTTTTGATGATAGTTACTTTGTTGGGTTGCGTTCTATTCTTGGCGATCGCCTCCATCTTTGTACTATCTTGTCCCCTGAAGGAGAAGTCGCTTCCAGTTTATTATTTACCGCAATTAACGGTATCATACAGAATCATCTTTCAGGAACATTGGATAAGTATCTTTCTTTTGCACCGTCTAAATTAGAAATTAATGTAGTGCGGCGTTGGGCTAAAGAAAATGGAAATCAGTTTTATCATTTAGGCGGAGGAGTAGGATGCCGTACTGATTCTTTGTTTAAATTTAAATCTGGTTTTTCTGATTTACGGTCTGATTTTTATACATATCGAATGATTATTGACCCAGATAAATATACCAAGCTTATTCAAGCTTGGGAGGATAAATATGGCGATCGTAATGATTGTGACAACGATTTTTTTCCGCTCTATCGGCTCTCAAAATAATCGGCTAATTCCAAAGTAAATAATTTGCTCAATTGAAAGCTGTAGCCATTATAACTCTGAACGGGAAAGCTTCAATAATTAGGATTAACCAATCAATGAAAAATGGAGAAAAAAGTCATGAAAATTAGTTCTTCTTTGCTTAATACTTTTAATTTTTTGTTACCTAAATTCTTGCGAGAGGATTACTCGCCATACAAATGTAATGTCTCCGCCAATCGAGAAAACTATAATTTACAGGCGCGACGGATACATTTTCAGAATATGATAAAGACTTGGATTAACACAGGCAAAAATCCCTTTATCAAGCCCGTAGAATGTAAGAATTGTCTATTCGATACGCGGATACCAAATATATACATTGGCTCTGATGGTCTTTGCAATATGTGCATGACTTACAAAAAGAACTTCAAATTAGAAATTCTCCAGAGCGAATTAGAAACATTTATCAATACGCCACGAGAGCCAGGAGCTAATCTAGATGCAGTAGTAGCATTTTCTGGAGGTAAAGACAGCGCTGCGGCTCTTTACTGGGCGAAAAAGAAATTAAATTTAGAGGTAGTTGCTGTCTTAGTACAAAATGGATTTATTCCCGAACAAGTTATCAACAATGGTCGAAAATTGTGTGACAAATTAAGTGTGGAACTCGTTGTTTTAAATATAGAACTCGCACCTTTTGTAAAAGAGATGATGGATCAAAATTTTACCAATGGCTATCCTTGCTATAAATGTGGAGAAATGTTCCATAAGGAAATTCAAAAATACTGTGGAGAAAATGGTATTAATCGCGTAATTTTAGGACGTAACTGGTGGCGTTGGATTGAACCAGAAGTCCGTTCTGTGCGGTGGATAAAAGATGAAATGTCGGGGCTAAATATGCAATTCTTTTCTCTGCCATTTGCTTTGCAATTAACAGAAAAAGATGTCTTTAAAATGTTAGATGACATTGATTGGAAAACTGTAAAAATTCACGGCAACAGCACTAACTGTGTGATTCCCGGATTAGTAGAATATCCCATATACCAAAGATTAGGTTATCACCCAGAGTTAAATTTACTATCTAGGGAAGTAATTGCAGGTTTTCTGAATAAAGAGGAGGCGAAGACACAACTTGCAGAGATCAAAGATAATACAGAGATTCTGGAAAAAATGGTTAACAATAAACTGCAAGAAATCCAAAGTAACGAAAGCGAAAAAGAATAAATAAACCTGCCAGCAACAATAGAAATAATGCTGTTGTTGCTCGATCGTTATTGACATAGTATTGATCGGATTTCTGCTTTTTCAATTTCAAAAATTTTCAATTACCAAGATATTTGCGAGGTGTTAATATGATAATCCTAGAAAAAGCTTCCCGCAACAAAGAAGTTTACCGAACTCAAGAGTTTGCACGATGGGCTTATGGAAATGGCTTGTTACCTGAAGAAAAATATCTGATTGCTAACTATTTAGATCGAAGTAAAAAAACAGTTGAAGCTGGAACAGGAGGAGGGAGAATCTTGCTAGAAATGAATAAGTTAGGTTTTACTTCCCTTTATGGTTTTGATTACTTACCCGAATTTATCGAGGTGGCAAAACAGAGAAATGTAGAGGGGAATATTGATTTTCAAGTTCAAGATGCTACCCAATTAAATTATGAAGATTGTAGCTTTGAACAACTTCTATACTTAGGTCAAATGGTTTCTTCCATAGATGATGAATTGGGAAGATTAAAAGCTTTAAAAGAGGCTTACCGAATTCTTAAGGTAGGAGGAACTGCCTTATTTTCATTCCTCAGTTTTGAGTCTAGAATTAGCAGCGTTTTATATCGCCCTTACGTGGAGTATATACGTTTGTTGAGAAAGTTACGTGGGTCAAATCGTTCAATTCAATATCTTCCCTGGCTTAGATTTGAGAACCGACCTAACTTGATAGCGTTGTTTGATGGAGGTGCTCACGTTTATTGGTACAAGTTTCAAGAAGCTTATCAGGTTTTAAAAGATGTGAATTTTGATGTAGTTGCTTACGGTTCTCGTTACCAACTTAGCCAAGGTGTAATTCATGAATCACGAGCAAAAATAGCTAATGAACCTATTAGAGGAATGCTATACTTTGTTTGTAAGAAATAAACTGGTAATTTCCTAAAGTGGCTAAACCAATTCTTCTGTCAACGCCTCATATAGGCGATCGCGAACTTGAGTTCGTTAAAGAAGCTTTTAATACCAATTGGATTGCTCCTGTTGGCCCTAATGTTGATGCTTTCGAGCAAGAGTTTTGTCAGGTAATTGGCGCTTCTTATGCTGCTGCTGTAAGTTCTGGTACTGCTGCTTTGCATTTAGCTTTAAAATTAGTGGGTGTTCAACCGGGAGATGAGGTTTTTTGCTCTACTCTCACTTTCATTGCTAGTGCTAATCCGATTATTTATTTGGGTGCAAAACCTATTTTTATTGATAGCGATCGCACTACCTGGAACATGAATCCTGAATTATTGCGGGAAAGTTTAGATAAAAAAGCCAAAATTGGCAATTTGCCCAAAGCTGTTATTCTTGTACATTTATATGGGCAAAGTGCCGATATTAATCCTATCCTCGAAGCTTGCGATCGATACGAAATTCCCTTAATTGAAGATGCAGCCGAATCCCTTGGTGCTACTTATAGAGGTAAATCTACTGGTACTTTTGGCAAAGTTGGCATTTTCTCATTTAATGGAAATAAAATTATCACCACTTCTGGTGGCGGAATGCTAGTTTCTCAAGACCGAGAACTATTAGAAAAAGCCCGGTTTTTGGCAACTCAAGCTCGCGATCGCGCTCCCCATTACCAACATTCAGAAATTGGTTACAATTACCGATTAAGTAATGTTTTAGCAGGAATCGGTCGCGGACAATTACAGGTTTTGGAAGACAGAGTAAATGCCAGAAGGCATAACTTTGAAGTTTACCAACAAGCTTTAGGAAACTTGCCAGGAATTAAATTTATGCCAGAAGCAAACTTTGGACGTGCTACTCGTTGGCTAACTTGTTTAACTATTAATTCTCAAACTTTTGGTGCAGACAGAGAACAAGTTCGGTTAGCACTTTCCAAACAGCAAATTGAAGCACGTCCAGTTTGGAAACCATTGCATTTACAGCCTGTATTTGCAGATTGTGACTATGTTGGTGGTGTAGTAGCTGAAGACTTATTTAAACATGGTCTGTGTTTACCTTCTGGTTCTAATTTAATTAGGGAAGAGTTGGAGCGAGTAATTAGCCAAATATTAGAAATTCATCAACAACGGATACATTAAAAAAAGGGCTCTCCTCTAAGCTCTGTGATAAATTTGGCTGCTAAAACCTGAACATGAGGTAAAGTCATCATCGTAAAATGGTTGCCAGGAACAAAGTGGACATCAACTGGTTTGCTAGAAAAGGCATTCCAACCCCAGGCAGAATCTTGTAAAACCTCAGACTGAGAAATCTCAGAGTCTGAGAATTCCACCTCTGTAGCACGAAACAGAGTAATCGGTACAGGAAGAGTCCGATCGGGGGCATACTCAGCTTGAACATCTGCTTGGAAAGCTTGCAAAAATTGCAATAAATAAGCAGAATCAGCATCAGAGGGCAAAATATCAGCCGTTTTTAGCAACTCCAAAACATATTGAACTTGCTCCGTAGCAGTCAAACCAAGAAACTGTGAAACATCCAACTCTAAATCAGAGCCAAAAGCAGTTTTCATTAGCTGAGTAAACTGAATCAACCATTGAGCATCATCCCAATTATCAAGCTTGATCCTACTATTAGGAGCAGTAGTATCAAAAATTGCTAATAGAGCTACAATCTGTCCTTGACGGAGTAACTGCTGTGCCATTTCATAAGCCACTGTACCGCCAAAAGAATGACCAGCCAAAAAATAGGGACCTTGGGGCTGCACCGCTTGCATTGCTTGAAGGAATTGAGCGGCTCTCTCCTCAACAGAGGTAATCAACTTCTGTGAAGAATGATGGGCTTGAAAACTGAACAAAGGTTGGTCTGGAGGAAGACTACGAGCTAAATTATGCAGGTAAAAAGGAGTGATACCAGCAGCAGGAAGACAGAACAAAGGTGGACGGGAACCAAGTGGTTGAATGGGAACTAAAAGAGAATCATCAAAACGATCGCTATCTTTTTGGAGGACAATTGCCAACTGTTCAATAGTGGGATTTTGGAAGAGAGTAGCCAAGGGGAGATTGCGATCGAAGTGTTCCTTAATTTGCGCCACTAAATAAGGAACTAACAGAGAATGGCCACCAAGAGCAAAAAAGTTATCCTTTATACCTACATAGTCAAGTTTGAGAATCCTTGACCAAATTTGTGCGAGTTTCAGTTCTAGAGAATTCCGAGGAGAAATATAACAGTCTGAACGATCGCTCTCAGAAGGTGCTTTTAAAGCACGACGATCGATTTTACCATTAGGTGTGAGTGGCAGGGTTAAGAGAAAAACAAAAGCACTCGGTATCATGTATTCTGGCAATTTGGCTTTCAGATATTCTCGCAGTTCGCTAGTTGTCGGTGTGACTTCGGAATCGGAAACAAGATAAGCAACTAGCCGTTTTTCTCTACTGTTGTCAACTCTGGCGATGACTACACTAGATTGTACTTGGGGATGTTGAATTAATATTGCTTCAATTTCCCCTAATTCAATGCGAAAACCCCGAATTTTTACTTGGTTGTCGATGCGTCCCAAGTATTCGATATTTCCATCAGGTAAATAGCGTGCTAAATCTCCGGTTTTATATAATAATTTTGAATTTTCAAAAGGATTGGTGATGAATTTTTCATTAGTTAATTCTGGTCTGTTAAGGTAGCCTTTGGCTAATCCAGCACCGCCTATATGTAGTTCTCCAGGGACTCCGATGGGTGTTGGCTGAAGAGATCGATCGAGAATGTAGATTTGAGTATTAGCGATCGGACGACCAATTGATTCTAAACTATCTTGAACACCAGAAATTTTGCCAACCGCTTCTACTCTAGAAATCGTTGACCAAATAGTAGTTTCTGTTGGGCCATAAACATTCCACAAATACTGACTTCTCGTAAAAAGTGCAACCGCTAAATCATGATTTAACGCTTCACCACCACAAAGAATTTTTAACTGATGATTGCCTTGCCACCCACTTCCTAAAAGTAATCGCCAAGTCGCCGGAGTTGCTTGCATAATTGTGGTACTCGATTGAAGCAACTTCTCGGATAATTTTGTACCATCAGCACTTTGTTCGCGAGGGAGTAAAACAACTTGAGCACCGACAATTAATGGTAAGTAAAATTCTAATCCGGCAATGTCAAAACAGATGGTAGTAACTGCTAGAAGAATGTCTTTGGCAGTGATACCGACATCCTGTTTCATTGAATAGAGAAAGTTGGTCAGACTAAAATGTGAAATTTGAACGCCTTTAGGTTGTCCTGTTGACCCAGAAGTGTAGATTACATAAGCTAAGTTTTGTGTACAAACTTGACTAACTATATTGTTTTGATTTTGCTGGGCGATGATTTCCCAATCTGTATCTAAGCTGATCAGATTAAGGTCAATTTTAGGTAGTTGAGTTATCAATTTTTCCTGTGTCAAAAGTGTTGACACTTGGGAATTAGACAACATAAAAGTTATCCGTTCTGTGGGATATTCTGGGTCAAGGGGAACATAAGCTCCACCTGCTTTGAGAATGCCCAAAAGTCCCACAAGCATTAAGAGAGAACGTTCCACACAAATCCCGACTAGCACATCAGCACCCACACCTAAAGAACCTAAATAATGTGCTAATTGATTGGCTCGA
>JBAVZX010000801.1:0-2105 GCA_049589015.1 Phormidium sp.
AAGTATTTCTGGCAACAAATAAATCTATCTCCGTCCCTAGCACAAATTACATTTGCCAATGAACAGGGAGAACAGATAGCTTACTCCCGTGTTTCCAACAAGAAGTTAGCGGAAGTAGTCAGTAAGATCGCTGGAGAAAAGTTTGAGGCAGGTACAACAATAGGTTTTTTTGAAATCCGGCTTCCAGATGTCACAAAACGTAAATATTATTTAGTTGACAATCAAGGCAGACCTAAGAAATTAGGCTATATGACTCCAATTAATGTTCGGGAAAAACCTTGGTATATTACTGCAAAAACAGCTAAAAAACAAACTTGGTCGCCAATTTTTGTTTATCGAGTAGTGTTACTAGAATTAGGTATTCACGCGGTAGTTCCAGTTTACGATCGCGCCGGAAAATTTCAGGGTGTTTTCAATACTGGCATTACATTGAGTGAGATTGGGACATTTTTAAATAATCTGAAATTTTCTCCTTCAGGAAAAGCATTTATCATCGATCGCGCTGGCAATTTAGTAGCCACATCAACCTTAGAACCCCCATTTCGGAAGCCGAAAGTGGGAGAGCCAACACCCTTACACTTCAGCCAAAGTCAGGACGCTTGGACAAGAGCGATCGCCAACAAATTGCAAGGGAAATATAGCGATCTTCACCAAATTCAAACAGCGGTTAATTTCCAAGTTCCATTTGCCAGGAAAACTCTATTTACTCACATTGAACCTTATCGAGATCGGTACGGTTTAGATTGGTTATTGGTAACAGTAATTCCTGATTCTGACTTTATGGCAGAAATTCAAGCCAATGCCAAACTAACAGTTTTACTTTCCATAATCACTCTGTTTATTACCACAGGTATTGGGATTCTCACTGCTCGTTGGATTAGTAATCCAATTCAACGCTTAAATCGCGCCAGTCAAGCTTTAGCGATCGGGAAGTGGCAAGAATCGGAAACAGTAGAGATTGCAGAAGTTCAAACTATTGCAGAAGTGGCTAGTCTAGCTCATTCATTTAATAGTATGGCTCATCAATTACAGACATCTTTTGCCACATTGGAAGAGCGCGTAAAAGAACGCACCGCAGAGTTAGTAATTGCCAAAGAAAAAGCCGAAGTTGCCAACCAAGCTAAAAGTACATTTATTGCTAACATGAGCCACGAATTGCGATCGCCTCTCAATGCCATTCTCGGCTTTTCCCAATTAATGTTGAGATCCCAAAATCTCCCCTCTGACCAATCCGAAAATGCTGGAATTATCTATCGCAGCGGTGAATACTTGCTGACTTTAATTAATCACGTTCTAGATTTATCGAAAATAGAAGCCGGGAAAACCACCCTAAATCCCACTAATTTTGACCTGTATCGGTTGCTCAATGATTTAGAAGATATGCTGTCTTTGTGGGCGAATAACGCCGGATTAAAATTAATCTTTGAATGCGGTGAAACTGTGCCTCGTTATATTGTTACCGATGAAGTTAAATTGCGTCAAATCTTAATTAATTTACTCAGTAACGCGATTAAATTTACCCCAGAAGGTGGGATTAGCTTAACGGTGGAGAAATTAACAGATGATTCCACAGATATTATCATTCTTAACTTTAAAGTTCGAGATACAGGTGTAGGTATTGCTCCAGCAGAATTAGCGAAATTATTTGAAGCTTTTACCCAAACTCAAGCCGGAAAAGAAGCTCAAGAAGGCACAGGTTTAGGATTAGCTATTAGTCGCAAATTTGTGCAATTAATGGAGGGAGATATTCAAGTTGAAAGCGAGTTAGGAAAAGGCACAACCTTCACTTTTCAAATCCCAGCCAAACTTGGTGAAGAGATGATAAATATATCGACAGTAACTCGTCAACAAATCTTAGGATTAGTACCCGATCAACCAACCTACAAAATTCTCACGGTAGATGACAAATCAATTAATCGCCAATTATTAATTAAATTGCTCAGTCCTTTAGGATTTGAATTAAAAGAAGCTAGTAATGGAATGGAAGCGATCGCCATTTGGGATCAATGGGAACCCCATTTAATTTTTATGGACATGAGAATGCCTGTGATGGACGGTTATGAAGCCACAAAACAAATTAAATCCAGCAATAAAGGTAATGCTAC
>JBAVZX010000802.1:0-2166 GCA_049589015.1 Phormidium sp.
CTTCATAACCGTAAACAATTACATTCGTAGCAATCTCATCTACGGCTAGACGCAATTTATAAGATGCCTTTTTATCCAATCCAGCAGCGGAAGCTGCTGACAAGACATAATCAGAAATTTTACTCAAAGAGTCTAAAGTTCCGGGTACAGTTAATTGTTCCATAGCATAAGTTTTGGGTGTAATAATTAGTGGTTAGTTACAGGTTTTCCCATCACTAACCACCAACAAGTAGCAATCTATATCTTGTTTATTTTCGCCAGTCATCAACCACTTCTAAGCCTTGGGTAACTCCGGTTTTTTCCAAGGTTTCCAGCACCATTTCTTGTGGTTTAACCACATAAATGACATCTATATTTTTACCCTTTTTTTGCGTAGCAAAAAGTAGAACTCGTAACCCCGCACTCGCCATATACTCCAACTGTTCCATCATCAAAACTAGAGTTTTCACATTTTCAGAAATAGCTTTCTCAACTTCTTCCTTAAAAATTGGTGCAGTACTAGCATCCAATGAACCAGTTAAAGTGATTATAGCCGCGTTCTTTTCTATTTTCAAAGTTGCAGTAAAAGCCATAATTTTCTCCTGTTATCTAGATAATTTTTCGGCAATTCAGCAAGGCAAAAAAGTCAGATTTCTGCCTTTTACTTGCGGCAAATTATTACTTACCGACGAGGATAACGACCGATCGATCGCCCACCAACAAACCCGACTGATTTTCTAACAACAGTTCCTTACCCGGTTCACAAATATCACCGGGAGAAGGAACACTAGTATTAGCAAAAACGTGCCACTTCATGCCATCTTTTAAACCAGGAACCTCAAACCAAAGGGTTTCCCAGTGCATATTCATGGCAACATAAACATAGTTATCCTCAACCATTCCCGACTTCGCGTGTTTCCCACACAACATAAAAGCTAGAACCCGACTAGAATCAGACCAATCAGCGTTCCAAGCTTTAGTACCATGCCAAGTAATATCGGCATAGCCACTATTCTGGTAATCCTGATTGCTAAAGTGATACTTACTCCTCAGTACTGGGTGGGCATTGCGGAAACCAATGCAATGCTTGAAAAAGCGGAATAAATCAGCATTTTTCTCTAAAAGCGTCCAATCTAGCCAATTTAACTCATTGTCGTGGCAATAAGTGTTATTGTTCCCATTCTGAGAACGCCCCAACTCATCGCCCATTAGAATCATGGGCACACCAGTAGACACCAACAACATCGCCACAGCATTTTTCATTTGGCGTTGACGCAAAGCATTAATTCCCGGATCATCCGTCCAACCTTCTGCGCCACAGTTCCAACTATCGTTATCGTTGGAACCGTCGTTATTGTTCTCTCCGTTAGCTTCATTGTGCTTGTAGTTATAGGAAACCAAATCAGCTAAGGTGAAACCATCGTGGGCGGTGATAAAGTTAATCGAAGTTGCAGGGCCGCGACCTTCCCAAGCATAAAGATCCGGGGAACCTTGCAAACGTTGCGCCATATCGCCCACTCGCCCCGCATCGCCTTTGAGGAATTTGCGAATCCCATCTCGATATTTGCCATTCCACTCCGCCCAACGTCCGTAAGCGGGGAAAGAACCAACTTGGTAGAGTCCGCCAGCGTCCCAAGCTTCAGCGATTAATTTGCATTTTGCCAAAATTGGGTCAAAAGCGAGAGTTTCCAACAAAGGTGGATTTGCTAAAGGAGCACCCCAAGGGTCGCGCCCTAAAATAGAAGCAAGGTCAAAGCGGAAACCGTCGATGTGATATTCACTTGCCCAATAGCGCAGACAATCTAATACAATATTCCGCACGATCGGATTATTGCAATTTAAAGTATTGCCGCAACCACTGAAATTGAAGTAATAACCTTCCGGGGTCAGCATATAGTAGGTTCTATTATCAATTCCCCGGAAAGAAATTGTTGGCCCGTGTTCATTGCCTTCAGCCGTGTGGTTAAATACCACATCTAAAATTACTTCAATGCCGTTTTTATGCAGGTCTTTAACTAATGCTTTTAATTCATCTACCTGCATTCCTAATTTTCCCGTAGCTGCATATCCCGCTTTTGGGGCGAAGAAACCGACGGTACTATAACCCCAATAATTTACTAATAATTCATTAGGATTATTGGGATTAGGACGGGAATTTTCAAACTCATCGAATTCATAGATTGGCAT
>JBAVZX010000803.1:0-1659 GCA_049589015.1 Phormidium sp.
GTATTTTTAGGTGAAGGTTGGGCAATTTTCAAAAGTGTAATTGCCTTGATTTTCACTGCTATAGCTATTATCATTACTTTATGGTTAATTCAGATAATAGGTAGTGCGGTTAGTGTTAGAATAGATAGATGGCGATCGCACATTATTAATTACTGTGAAAGACGCAAACATTTTTGGTGGGCGCGTCAACTAAAGTCTTTGGCGCAGTTTAATTCGATTAACATAGATTCGATCAAGTTTTTGCGATCGCTAGTAGATGAAATAGTCATCGTATCTTGGATATTAATTGTTTTATTTTGGTTAGCTAGTTGGCAAGGAACCGCAGATGCAAGAAGAGATGCAGGACAAAATTTTACCTTACCAGTTGTCACTTTAGTAACACCAGAAAACCGTTCGCCTTTAGGACGTAAACTAGATGACGAATTCACAGATCCGAGTTTAAAAGGTTATCGGATAATTGGCGATCGAGGTTTATTTAATTCAGTAGTAGGCAAAGAAGATACTGATACTAGTAATAAAAAGAATCCGAGAGTTTGGCGATTATTAATGGAACGTGGCGGTTGGATTTATGTGTTTCCCGCTTTACCTCCGAATTCTCAAGGAAGCGATCGACCCATAGTTATCGCCATCCAAGAAAGTCAGTTGAACCCAAATTTAATGATTTTAAGTGGAGAAACATCAAAAGCAAAATCCCCTTAAATTAGTTCCCGTTTCCTCCTAATAAATAACGCAGTCGCCATTGTCCATCAAATCGGGCAAAACTAATGCGGTAATCTCTTGGTTCATAGTAAACGAAATTGTTTTGCACCCAACCTTTTTTATCATTTTTCAGAATCACTGGAGTCCAACCATCAAATTGGTTAAATAATTCTCGTTCTGCTTCTGACAAGTTCTGGTAAGTATCCGAATCAAATTCTACTAATTCTTTAGAAAGTACTCCTATTATGGGTGAATTAGTTTTAGCTTCGGCGCGAATGTTAACTTTGTCTGCAATAATTGCTACTTGATTTTGCCAATCAGAATCATAAATTGGTTTCCCGAAAGTTTTGGGACATACCCAAATTTCGTTTTCGGTTTCTTGCTGGGCTATTCTAGTAGTAATTTCTAAAGTACAACCGTTGCTAACAGCTTTTTCTATTTGTTGCCAAAAACCAGAGTTTTTATCCTCTAGGTTATATTTTTCTAAACTTAATGATTGACCAGAAATTGATTGAGTTTGCGGAGTCACTAGGGCACGAATAAAAATTTCATCACGTTGCTTTACTGCACTTAAAAAAGATTTGCGGAATTGGGAGAAATCTACTTTACTAGATAGGGGATTATTTGCTGGTAATGTAACTTTATTTTGATGGTAATTACCTTGTTGTTTTTGTAAGTTTAAGTTTTTTGGTAAGGGATTATTTTTCGGTAATTTGGGGGAGAAAATTTGAGCATTTAAGGCAGATTGTCTACCATTTAAATATGTGATAGTTGCTAAAGTTGAACCTGCGATCGCGCCAAGGACTATCATGATCAACATTAAAATGTGTGGAAATCTCATATCAGTTCCTCTGAAAGCAAATTATCTGGGGAAAGATAGTTACCCTGACTGATACTATTTTAGATTTAAAAGGTGCATCAGAACCTTAAAATGTAGAGACGTTGTATACAACGTCTCTA
>JBAVZX010000804.1:0-2604 GCA_049589015.1 Phormidium sp.
AATACATATCGCCCTTGAATATCTTTTACATAGAATGTTTCCGGGATTGATTCAATGACAGTATGTAGCAGATTAGTGCTATTTTCAATTGCTAAAGGATCTTCCTGAGAAATCCCAATTATTCCCACAATATTTTCTGGTTCGTCGTACCAAGGTTGAACTGTGGTGAGATATGTTTTTTCCCTGCCATCTACCTGAAAAGTTTCTCGGATTATTTGCTTTTGACAATCATTAATTGTTTGCTGCTCTTTATGAGCGAGGTTGGTTGCTATTTCTGATGGTAATATTTGGTAACTATTTTTGCCGATAATTTCTTCTTTGGGTAGTTGAAAATTTTCGACAGCAGCCGAATTAACTAATAAATAACATCCCGAATTATCTTTTACCCATACAGGAAAAGGGAGATTGTCAACAATTGTTTCCAAAAGTGCTTGAGTTTTCTTCAACGCAGATAAAGCTTCTTTTTCCAGGTTCTCGGTTTTGCTGGGAACCATTACTACTGACCTCTAGAACTAAATTTTACTGGGAGAAAATTACTAATATATTGAGCTATGTTAATTAAATCAGTAGTGACTAGGTAAAAACATCCGCGATCGCACGGAAAACCCGTATTTTGACTCTACGGGTTTATGCGATCGCGTATCAAAAAAGCAGAAAACCACCCTTTACTTTAGATATCAAATTACTGTTTGTTGTCTCCCACTAAAGGTTCTTGTGCCAGTTTTTGCAAATCAACAGAATTCAATAGCTGTTCCCATTTAGTTGTTACGGCTGTATCCGTAGGACGGGAACGACGTAATTCAGCTACGGTTGCCATTGCATCGTACCAGAGATTATTGGTTTGATATGTATTAGCAAGGTCTAAAGAAGCACCCTGTTTTAATTTATTTTCTAAATCCTGGCTGACGGCGACTCGTTTAATGGAACCTGTGACATATATATCTGATCTGCGATTTTCCCGATCGGGAATCATCGCAAAATACCAACGGTAAGTTTTGCCAACTTCCAGGGTTTTTGTTGGATCATTTCCGGGAACTGTAATCCCAACTACTCCTGAATTTCCGTCAGTTGTAAATTGTGTTTGATATATCTGACGTTCATTTTCGTCTACCAACACAAATTCCACCATTTGCGGCTTCTGAGTTTTCGGAACATAGAAAAAGAACGTGGGAGTTGCCGATCCAGTCAAACCTTGATTATTGTCGGGAACCAAGGCTACTAAAGGCATTTCCGAAACGAACATATCTGAACGAGTACCACCGCCAACTCTTCTTCCAGGTAAACCTTCTCTGGCTTGGCTAACATCTTCCGCTAATACTTGTTTTGATCCGCTGCTGGAAAAAAAAGCGAATGTTGATAACAAACAAACCGCTGCAATGATTTGAGGCAAGATTACGCTACGCATATTAACCAACTGTTAACTCAAATAAGCTTTATGGTTACAAACAAAACCTGTCACCAGGTTAATAATCTTAAACTGGGAACAGTCTTTAACTGATTATAGTCATATTGTTGGGGCAAATGGTTCCGTAAAAACACCAGTTTGCTATTTTGTTTACATCTGTATAATTACTTCTTTAGCTAGAGCCAAACGAGTGACTTTTGTGTTTCACAATACAGTTTAATTACTGTTGTGTAACCTTTATTTAGTTAAAAATTGGGATTTTGTCATCTATCTTAAGAAAGAAAATTATTTGATTAGGTAAGAAATCGTTGAAAATTTGTCACATACCTTTATAAATCTGTATAATTAAATTTTGATTAAAGTAGTCAAAGTTGATTGTTAAATTTTGATTAAGCTAAGTAAAAGTTTTAATGATTTAGTTAGGTAAAATGTTAAAAGTAATATAGGGTCATAAAAGAAATTTGTATCTGTGAGGATAAAAGCTGGTTTCAAATTCTGACTTTTACCTAGAAAAATCATAGGGTATCAGATAGAAATGAGAGAAAGGATCGCCAGAAGTTCTTGTTGACCTACGGAAAAACACTTGAAATAAAAGTTTGTGTCTAGTAGTGCTTTTGCTTAAATTTGTGCCTGCTAAACTTTTTCGGAAACTTCCTCAGCTATTGTCCAACAAGACAGTTCACGTTGCGATTAAAAGATTTGGCTACAAATCACTTTTTGTTTGGCAACAGCCTGTTTTGATTATTAGCTTGTTAGTGACGAGTTCGCTGTTAGCAATCAGACAGATGGAACTTTTACAACCGTTGGAATTGATGGAATTCGATCGCGGCACCCAATTAAAGCCGGAAATCAAGCCAGATCCGAAAATTTTGGTCGTGGGAATTACCGAAGCAGATATCCGATCGCAAAAGCAATGGCCGCTCTCAGATCAAACATTGGCTAGACTAATAGCAACGCTGCAACTTCATCAACCAAAAGTTATTGGTTTAGATTTATACCGGGAAATGCCTTATCCGCCCGGTCATGCTGAACTAGTTAAGGAATTAAAAGCGCCAAATGTAGTCGTAATTACTAAATTGGGAGATAGTGAAAATGAAAGTGTAAAGCCACCTCCTAGTGTAGCAAAGCAACAAATTAGTTTTAATGATTTTGTACTCGATCCCGATGGAGTGATTCGGCGGAATTTTATGTTTGCTACT
>JBAVZX010000805.1:0-11600 GCA_049589015.1 Phormidium sp.
GCGAAATCTTGCCAATCAGTAGCTTCTCCCGTTTCCGGTATTTCCTCAGTTAACTCAGCACCCCAATCAAAAGCATCATCCGTTGCCAATTCTGAATCTGCGGTTAATTCTTCATCAAAATTGCCTAAATCAAAACTTTCTTCGACTGTTGGTGTAGGTGACTCAAACATCTCTAAAGATGCTTCTGTAGAATTTTCTGTTAGCCATTCCATCCCCGGTTCTTCGGCAACGTAATCACCAATTTCGTTGTCGAAATCTTGAATTTGAGTGATAAATTCATCGGCTGGCGATACATTTGTTGTACTGGCTAAATTTGCACTTTCAGTAAATGTATCTCCGCCAAACAAATCATTACCAAAATCGATGCTTTCTGCCGAAAAATTGCCTGAATCTTCTATTTGCAAGGAAAACAGATCATCTAAACTTCCGGTACTATTTGCTGTTTGGTTAACATCCCAAGCAAACTGATCGTCTGATTGTTGGTTACTAACTGAACTATCTAAAGCAAAGGGATCAAAAGCATCAAATGATAAATCATCTACTGCTAAAGGTATTTCTTGGTTATTTTCATTTGCGGCTTCAGTAAACCAATTTTCGTCTAATTCCTCTGTTTTGGCGATCGCTGCTGGAGTTTCTTCGCTCCAAAATTCATCATTACTTGCACCAGAAGCAAATGTATTTCCTAAAGATTCATTTTCATTTTCAGCAACTTCGTCATTCAACAACTCGTTTGACTCATCGAAAAATCCAAAATCATCTGTTAAATCTGCTTCAGTTACTTCTGATTCAGTTGCTATAGAAGTTTCACCATTAAAATCTAATAATTCTGCATCATCATCATCGACATCGAATAGATCAGCAAAATCAAATTCTGCTTTGCTTTGATAATTGGGATTAAAATCATCAGCTGTTGTTACTTCAGCAGTTTCTTCTTCCCAATTAAAATCCGCCTCGTTTTCTAAACCCAGAAATTCTAAAGAACTGTCTGGATTTAAATTTTCTGCCGCTTCTGGTGTGGCGAAATTTTCAATCCCAACTGCCCAATCTTCACTCCAACTATTTTCCGTTTCTGGTGTTGTTTCGGCGGCAAATAACTCCGTTAATTCCTCGGTTTCTGCGCCATCAAATTGGTCAATTGGTGTTGTTAAATTTTCTTCAGGAATTTCTGTAACTTCTTCCCAAGTAATTGGTTCTTCTGATAATTCAGCAAATAGTTCGGTCAGATTATCTTCAGCTTCTCCAGAATTATCTAAACCAATATTAGTCAAATCTGCGTTACTAGCTGAAGAAGTTTCCGCTTCAAAGTCATCACTGATAAAACTTAAAAGGTCTTCATCTGTTGTTTCTGCTTCGTCAGAAATATCGTCAAACAGATCGGCAAATTCGCTATTTCTTTCTAAATCTGTGGGAGTTTCTAAACCTATTGGTTCAACTGTAGTATCGCCAAAAGTTTCGTTTTCTTGCCAGCTGTCTTCGAGGTCTACTGCTTCGTGAAATAGGTCTGCTAAGGTATTGAGTTCTGCGGCTCCTACCTCTGGGCCATGTCGGTCTGCAAACCTTGGATTAATTGGGGTTTCGGACGAATCCATCCTGGGGGTATGGTCTGCGATCGATCTTGTCGCTCTTCCTGTTCTCCCCAAATTAGCTCTATTTGTTAATAGCTCAGGTTCAGGCTGAGTAAATTCTAATGGTTCTGAGAACAAGTCATCATCTACTTCTTCTGAGTCTGAAGTAGCGGGAAAACCGAAATCTTCTTCACTGCTGGCTTCTGACTCTTCTGAGAATAAATCATCGAAGTTTATTTCTTCTTCTGCCGCAGGTAAAGTCACAGGCAAAAGTGCTTGCAATTGTTCGCCAATGCAAATTTCCGTTGCTTTTCCTGACAAAACTAGCTCTTGAGCCGCTTTAATTTCTTTAATTACTACTGGAGCCAGAGTTTGGCAGGTGTTTTCCGAATTAGCGATCGCACTTTTTGCCGTTGTAATTAAACCACACCAAGCAGACAATTCAAACTTATTGCCCATTTGCGCCAAACTATCACAGCAATCTTCCAGTTGGGTACGGCTATTTGGCCAAGCTGGTGGCTTAAACAATTGCAACATTTGCCGCAATTGCTCCATCACTTCCTGCTTAAAAGTAGAGATTAGCAACTCTTGCTGCGAGTCTCTTTGCTTAGTTGCTGTCGTCTCCTTACCAACCTCTTTACCACCAGAAGTACTTACTAATTTTTCTAAGTGTTGTCTTAATTCCTGAGAAATTGGCTCTATTGATGCCATTACACTATTGGAAATATCTTCTGTTAAACCAAAAGGCCCTTGCAGCTGTTCTAATAACTCTTTGAGCGCATCAAATACGCGCCAGAACAGAGACTCTAATTTTTGGTCTACCTGAACTGGCGACTCTTCCAGTAATTTAAAACAATCTTCTAAAAGGTGGGAGGTTTTCTGAATACTTTGTAAGCTGAGCATCCCGGCTCCGCCTTTAACAGAGTGAGCCGCACGATAGACCTCTTTCAACAATTCTCGGTCATTAATTGTACCTTGGAGAGTCAACAGACCCTGTTCGATCGTATTCAGGTGGTCTTTCGCTTCCTCAATAAAGTAGCCCAGGATGCGCTGTTGTTGTTCTGGCAGCATAGCTGTGTTCCTCAACGAGTTGTGAGTTTTGAGTTGGCAGTTGTGTGAGGTAAAGATACCTCACATCTGCTCTGCATTTATTTTTGGCAAAACTCAACTATCAAAAGTAATAATTGTCAGTTTTTCCTAGCTTTAATTTATTCAATATAGCCAGGGTAGAGAGAGTTTGGTTAGCGATCGCTCGCTTCCACACGGAAACGCTCCACAGAAGTTAACAAATTACGTGCCACACCTACTAAGTTTTGTAGTTGTCCTGACACCCTTTGCGCTTCTTGGGAAGTTTCTTGGGCGGTAAGTTCCACAGATTGAACCACCTGTGCTACATTGTGAGCCGCCTGAGTTTGCTGAACAGTATCAGCAGTAATCGATCGCACCAAAACATCAATTTGGTTAGACACTTGAATAATGTCATCCAAACTCCGCTTGGCTTGCTCGGCAACTTTCGTCCCCTCAATTACCTGCTGAGTACCTTCTTCCATTGCCATCATCACCGAGCCAGTTTCGCTTTGAATTTGCAAAACGATTTGCTCAATTTCTTTGAGTGCTTTTGCCGATCGATCTGCCAATTGTCGCACTTCATCAGCCACAATTGCAAAACCTCGACCCGCCTCGCCTGCTCTTGCTGCTTCAATGCTAGCGTTTAAAGCTAACAAATTGGTACGAGATGCGATCGCCGCAATCAAAGCCACAATTTTAGCAATTTCCTGGGAAGACTCCGCCAACCGTTTCACCTTGCGGGTAGTTTCCGCCACAGTTTCCCGAATCCCCAAAATACTACCCACAGTCCGTTCTACCGCATCGCCGCCCTTACGAGCCATCGCCGAAGCCGAACGCCCCACTTTTTCCGCCTCAGCCGCACTATCTGCTACCCTAGCAATCATCTCCGTCATCCCCTGCACCTGATTTAAGGTGACAGCCAACTCTTCCGCTTGGCGCAAAGCATCAGCCGAGAGTTGACGGGCAAATTTCTCGTTTTCCGAAGCACCCTTATTAACTTGTTTAGCAGCTTCAATTACCTTAACCACAATTTCCCGCAGGTTTTGAATTGTCAAGTTAAACGAATCAGCCACCGCACCCAACACATCAGCAGTTACCTCAGCTTGAACAGTCAAGTCACCTCTAGCGGCACCTTCTACATCATCCAGCAAGCGAATTACTTGCCGTTGCAAATCTTCTTTTGCCTGTTCTTGTTCTTCAGCTTTCCGTTGGGCTTCACTGGTTTGAGTCAGCATAATCCGAGTCATTTGGTTAAATGCTGCCGCTAACCTTCCCAGTTCATCTTCCGAGTAAACAGTAGATTGGGCTGACAAATTGCCTTGAGAAACCGAATCAAACTGCTCTTGCAAATTTACGGTTTGGCGACGAATTTGCCGATCCATTAAACCCCCAACCAGCATAGAAGTGGTAAAACCTACTACTCCTGCTACTCCCGCCATTGCCAAACCTGTAAACTGCATTTGGGTGAGGCTATCTTTATCTGGGGGACGAAAAGCTACTTGTGAGCCTAAACTAATCGCCGCGACGGAAATTGCCGACACAATGCCCACGACTACTGATGAAATGGTACGTTTTTGGGCTAAAGGAGCATTTTCAAAGGGAGCTAACCAACCCTGCTCTACAGTAACATTTGGTTCCGTGCTGACGCTTCCTGATTGGGGAACAAATATTGGTGGTTCTGTGGTGGGAAAATTATCATCATAAGTAAAGCCCGATTGATCGCCTGCATCAGTTAAGTTCGATCGCATCCCACCTGTAGAAATTCCCCCAGTTAAACCAAATGAGCCAGTGTGAGGGTGAGGTGCTAAAGTTGCTGAATCTTCCAGATTTTCAAAATTAGGCAGATTCGCTGCTAAATCATCATCAAATTCATCGAATTCTTGGAGAATATCATTGTCAACTTGTTGATGGGAGCCAGAAAATGGCATAGAAAAAGTCGAATCATCTTCGTTTTCTTCCCCAAAAGCCACATCAAAAGCATCAATTTCGTCACTACCTGGTGTTAGTTCATTTCCCAGTAAAATTGTTTCATCATCACCAACTACACCTCTAGAAAAAGGCGGACGATAATTTTCCTGGCGACCGGAAACTGAAGGTTGATCAGGAAATGTTGGTTGTGAGTTTGACCAAGCAGGAGATTCTTCCTCTTCAGGATATGCTAGCTCTGGAGCGTTGTACTCATTGTTGTACTCATTGTTGTACTCATTGCTGTATTCTTCTTGGTCAAAAGCCTCGGCTTGCGAGTCAAAAGCGACTTCATCACCATAAACAGAATCAGGAGTAAATGAGTGATTATTAGTTTCTGATTCTTCTACATAGTAATTATCTTCTTGATTGGGATCTGGGGCAAACCACCCAGAGGAAACATCTGTTGATTCTTGATCGAAGTATGCTTGTTCCTGGGAATCAACGGCAAAGGGATCAGCAAACATTTCCCCAGCATCAGCACCATTACCGTTATCGTAGCCATTGGTATGGGCATTAGTGCCAAAGGGGTTGGCATGATCAAATTGTGCAGTTCCGTTGCTAGTTTGATAGTCAGAAGGCAGATGGGGAATATCATCAATATCGTCTAACCCCAGGTCATCTAAGGCAAAATCATTGGCTAGAGTAGCGCGATCGTATTGATTCCATTCCTGATTTTCTTCCTGTTGATAATCCTCTCCATAATCCATATCTCCAGTGGCACCATTGGCATCTGAGGAATTTTCACATTCACTCAGGTAAGCCAAACCACTGTTAGCGTAATCAACATATTCTGGATTATCTGTCAGGGTCAGCACATATTCATACTGTTCCCTGGCTGTATCATACTGTCCCAGATTGCAATAAATATGACCGCGGAGTAAACGGATACTTGGTTCCTCCGGGAACTCCGAGACGAGTTGATCGACAATTTCTGCCGCTTCCTCGTCTTTACCCTGCATATATGCTGTTTGAGCTTCTTGGTATTTCTGCGTGTGTGTGCTAAATGGCATTTGCCTCCTCCCGCTAAATGAGTACTGAGTGCTGAGTTAATTGGAAATTATTTAGAGCGGGTTTTTTACTCATAAATCATTTTGCTGTGACCCAATAATTATTTACCAATTTTGTCTTTCCTGATTTTGGACTCAATAACTAAATTGAGCTTTAAGGGCAGAAGAGTTATTAACTTGACTCTTTAATTTCTAGACCAGAGTAGAATATCTGTTTTTTCTGAGGCACTCAACACTGCTCTACAGGATTTTATGCTGCCCAGCGTGCCGATCTAAGAATTGCCACTTGGTCTAGTAGTTGGAGAGTTTTACTGTTTTGGGTGTCTAATACCCATTCACCCCTAAGGAAGGGTGCCATACTATCGGGGGCATTATTTGGCATTTGAAAACCTGTTTCTACATCTAACCAATCCATGCCTACAATCTGATCAACTGCCAAGCCTAGCATAGTATCTTGGTCTTCAATGGCAATGACCGGAATTTCTGGGCGGTCAGTATTTAATAATGTAGATTCTCCCAGGAATTGTCCTAAATCAGCTACCCAAATTACTCTACCCCGAAAGTTGAGTGTCCCTAAAAGTAAGGGAGAGGCATTGGGGATTGGTGTAATTCTATCTGGTGGTGGGTCAAGTACTTCTTTGATGCCGATTGCGGGTAAAGCTAATTCTGTGGTCGGCGTAATATAAAACCGCAGGTGTAACTCACCTTCTGGGCTTTCTAATTCTTGAAATTCTGAAGCTTGGTCTTGACCTTTTCCGGTTAAAAAGTCCGGGTTCCCAACCATAATCGTTTTCCCTATCCTCGTAATAATTGTTTAACTGTACCGATCAGTTCTTTAGGCTGAAACGGTTTGGCAATGTAAGCATCTGCACCCTGTTTCATGCCCCAATAGCGATCGAATTCTTCGCCTTTGGAAGAACACATGACTACGGGAACATTTTGGGTTTTCGGATCGGCTTTGAGACGACGGCAAACCTCGTAGCCATTCATTTTGGGCATGACAATATCTAAGACTACTAGATCGGGACAACGACCTTGAATGAACTCTAATGCTTCTACTCCATCTGTGGCAACTGAAACGTTAAGTCCACTACCACGTAACAGGTCGGAGATCATCTCTCGTTGGCTCACGCTATCCTCTACTACTAGAACTGTACTCATAATTTTTTTTACCTGACCTGCTGATTTCACAAACTTAGATAACAGTAAAAATCTATCAAGGTTGTCGCTTTCCACTTATCAATGAAGTCAACTAGCGAACTCCTTGCTTAATAATTCCTCACTATGACCAACTTACATTGAAGTCGGGAGTGTTAGTTTGTCCTATTTCCTCTTCTAACGCATTGATGGATAATTGGGTGGCTTCGGCTACATTGATGTCGCTTTTGCCAATATATTTCTCTACTAGGGTCAGTAACTCACTGTCCCCAAAGGGTTTGGTTAGGTAGTCAGTTGCGCCTACCATGCGGGCTTTGACGCGATCGATAAAGCCATCTTTACCTGTTAACATGACAATTGGTGTTTGCCGAAAGGCGGTAGATCGTCGCAACATGGCGCAAATTTCAAATCCATCTAATTCAGGCATGGTAATATCACAAAGAATTAGGTCTGGTTTAATTTGGAATACTAAGCTGAGTGCTTTCAGGGGATTACTGATGGCAGCTACAGCGTAACCATGTTCTTGGAGTGTTTGTTCCACGGCTTTACAGGTGGTAATCCCATCGTCAATGAACACTACGCTGTGTGTCCCTGTTTTCGGCTGGGAGGTAAATTCTCCTGACCCAGGATTGGTAGTGGAATTACTAGGATAAACTAGTTGCACCCAACCTTTTTTGATGTATGGGTAAATGGCTTTGGCTACTGGGAGGATTTGCCGATTTAAGTAACGTGCCATTTGCCGCAGGGAGTTTTGACCATCTGCCCAACTTTCCAGAATTTTAAAGGTGTTTTCTGGTAATTTTTGCTGTAAAAGTGACGATTTGGCGATCACTGGGCATTGATCTGGGGATTGGATATGGGGATGAAATTGTTTCCACTCTTGTACCTGTTTCATAATCTGGGTGACAAGGGGGCCAATTTCTAGGGTGGTAAGTTGGGGGGCGAGGGCAGGGCCGATTTCAAAAATAAAGGAGCCTTGGTGTAAACTCAGGAGATCAAACAGGGTTTCTTGTACCATGCTTTGAATGATGTTTCTACCTTGGGCTGGGGTGAGGAAGTGAGTTTCTAATAATGTCCACAGGTAGCCGTATTCGGGTGCATTGGTGGTGGCGATCGCTGGTACATAAAGTTGATCTACGGCAGAATCTAAGTGATAACGACGTAAATAATCGCGCAGGCGAGATAAACTACTGTCGCTGTCTGCGGCATAAGCAATTTGACCATTGAGGAAAAATACAATCCAAAACTGTTCTGCAAGTCGGAATTTTGAGTCACCAAACGCCTGTACTTCTAGATATCCGGTTCGTTGACCTAATTCGATGAGTTGCAAAATACTACGAATATCAATTTCACTTAACGTTCCCTGCATGGAACTATAGCGCTCTCCTAATAAACTATTTTGATCTAACTTCTTTCTACTGCTGAGTTACCCAGCTGAAAAAATTATAAAAGTTACCGTTTAATTGTGGATGAGTATCTCCTAGAATTTGTTAAGTCTGGCTAATTTTTGGTTGACTTCCCACAATTGAATGTCGGGCTAGTGCAGTAGATGTATTTAGTCTAGGTTAGAATTTAACGTAGCTGTCAACTCTATTCGCCTGCTACTGTTGCCCTCTAAGTGAAAAGTGTTGAGTTTTAAGTCACAAGTTTACAAAATTTAAACTTGTTGTCCAGGACTCACATATCTATAACGTTGGGTGGAGCGGATATCAAGAGCGTTGTCTGCCTAAACTGAGTTTAATAGAACAAAATCATATCCAGGAAAGGTTTAGCCTAAGCTGGAACCTAGACACATCAAGAGGAATATCGGCGTGCTGTATCTAGCGGAAGTATTACAAAAAAAATCTGGCCCATTCGGGGGCAATAAAACGGATCTGAAACTGCTGGCTTGTCAGCGAGGCGAAAGTTGGAGTCCAGTGGGTGGCGATGAAGTAGTTCCCCTTTCTCCTGAAGAAGCAAGCAAGTATGGTGACGGGGCGCTAGTTTTGGTTGAACTGGGTGGAAATCGCCAAGTGCAGCGCATTAATCCGGGGCGAGAGTTAGTGGGGATTCTGCAAAATTTCTCGCGGTTGCAAGAAAAGTACAAAACTAAGGAAGAAGAGATTGAACAGTGGAAGGAGTCGCTGACTTACCAAGCTCATGAATTGAACCGTCGGGAGATGGAAATTCAAGCTCGTCAAGAAGAGTTGGCGCAAATGGAGCAGGAGGTAGAGCGATTTGAACAGCAAAGACAAGAAATTAATAGTTCTCGTGAGGAAACGGAAAGATTAAAGGAAGAAATTGACCGAAATCGCTTGGAGTTGGAAGGTGCTTGGGCGCATTTGAAGGGTGAGCAAGAGCGCATCAAGGAGTTGGAAGCTCAATATAAACCGCAAGCGGTGCTCGACGATCAGCAAGCAAGGCAAATTCAAGAGATTCTCGAAAGATTATCCCAAACGATCGCTTCTCCAGAACCAATTCGGGAACAACTTGGTTGGGCGTTTGATTCACTCAATCAAGAGCAGGTTATCCTAGATCAACATTGGCAACAGTTGGAACAACAAAGAGCATCGGCGACTGCACTTCAAGAACGAGTCGATCGTCAAGCGAGCAATCTTCAAAGTCGTTGGGAAGATTTTTACAATGCTCAGAATGAAGTGGAGCAAGCAAGGGAGGCTTTAAAGATTCAGCAAAATTCTTTATCTTTGAAGCAGGAATATGCTCAAACTTTGGGTGCTCAATTGCGAAATCAAGATGAGTTGTATCAACAAGTGCAACGTTTGGCGGCGATGTCTTCTGAGGTGAAGATTAGCCAAGCAATTGATTTGGAAGCGTTAGAACGCATGGCGGTTGGTGAACTTCAAGCCGTTGCCCAAAATTTAAAGTCGGAGTTAGAAAAGGCGAAGCGTTTTGTTAGCGATCAGGAAGAGGAGTTGGAGTTAGAACGTCAGGCGATCGCAGAATTAAAACAAAAGCTAAATCAAGCTAATGACTATGAACGTCAGCGCTTACACGCTGAATTAGCAGATGAACAAGACCGTTACCAAATGTTAGAAGAAACTTTGGTTGGTCAACGTCGGACTCTCCGAGAACGGGAGGAAATTTTCTCTCAGCACCTTAAGGTGTTACGCCGTCGTCAAGGAATAGCTGATACTGAGGTGCTAGATGGGCAAAAAATTGATTTAGGGCCTGTACTATCGGAAATTGAATCGGTTCGTCAACAACAGGCGGAGGAGTTACAAAAGCTGGAACGGGAAATTGAGCAAATGCGCTCTAGTATTGGGCAAGCTCAAGCAATGGTGGATTCTCAAGTACAGCAACAGAAAAATCAACGCCAAGAGTTACAAAGCAGCGAACAAAATACCCAAACTCAAAAGGCATCTTTGGCAGAATCTTGGGGAAAAGTGCGACTGTATGAGGAAATTTTGCAACAGATTCAAGATAAAATTAACGAAGTGCGGCAAAAGTTAGAAGCAATCGCTAGTCTGCTTAATCATATCCAAGAAATGGGCGATTATCAATTTCATGGTGTCGCTGAAATGCGGAAAATTATCTATAGTTTGATACCTAGTGAATTACAACAGTTGGCAGCTTCTTAAGATTTTGGGTTTTATTTTAGATTTTAAATTGAGGTGGAATCAAGGATGAGAAATTGAGTTTCAACAGGAATCTAAAGTCTAGACTCTTTGGAAATAAATCCAGTCGTTTTCTACTTGGGCGATCGATCCTCCCGGAAATGGATCGGTACAAGAACGATTAGGTGCTGTAATTAAAGCTGTTAATTTTTCTATTTGCTCAAAACTAGGCGCAAATCCTAAATTTTGCTGTAAGAATTGTCGCATCACTCGCCTTTGAATCGCTAAAGATGTAGAACGTAAAATTGAGCGATTTATCTGTGGTATGGGAGAGTCTAAACTAGCTTTTCGCAGGGTTTCTTCAGCAGTATTTTCTAAAAATTCTACTTCCGCTTGCAAAAGTTCCGCTGTTTGAGCTAAAGCTTTTTCCACTTGGGGATTGAAGTTTTGTTTTAAGTAAGGGATTAATTCTAATCTGATGCGATTTCGCTTATATTTTAACTCTTCGTTAGTAGAATCTGACCAAATTGGTAGTTGAAAATCGCTGCAAAATTGGGCGGTTTCTAAGCGGTTAATTTCTAAAAGTGGGCGAATTAATTGGATTTTTTCGGTTAAATATCTTCGCCAAGTTAAACTTTGCAATCCATCTGCACCACTACCACGAGTTAAATTATAAAGTAGGGTTTCGGCGCGATCGCTCGCTGTATGCCCTGTAACAATATAGCTATAATTATTAGTTTGGGCAACTTCAATTAATGCTTGATAACGCCATTCTCTCGCCGCAGCTTCACTTTTTAATTCTTGGTTTGTGACTGATAAATAAAATGGTAATCGCCAATTTTGAGCAAGTTTTTCCACATGATTGGCGTTAGCTTCTGAGTCTTTTCGCCACCGATGATCGCAATGACAAATTGCTAATTTCCATTGCCATTTTGTTTGTAAGTCTAATAGTAATTTCGCTAAACAAAGAGAGTCTTGTCCCCCAGATACTGCGATTAATATGTTTTCATTTTTCGGTAAAAGTTGCCTTTGTCGCAAGGTGCGATGTATTTGGGCGTGAAGTGGTGTCCAAAGTGAGGAAGAAATCATTTAAATTTGAACCGCGTTAGCGCAGCGATGAGCGATAGCGAATTAGACGCGAAGAACGCGAAGGAAGAGGAAGAGAGAAAAGGAAGGGTTTGTTTTAGATTTCTTTCATTTGTTTACGAATATCGTCTAGTGGCGAAGTTGGTTGAGTGGGCTCGTCTGGACAAAATTCTAGGGTTATTTTCATCCTTACT
>JBAVZX010000806.1:0-4425 GCA_049589015.1 Phormidium sp.
GGAAAACTAGCTTCGCATTCTCCGGTGTCGTGACTCGAAAAACGTAGTCAGTTAAGACTTAGACTGGTCAGAATAGCTTGTTTGATTTCTCTTACAAGCTCAGTGGCTTTAGCCCTGAGTTCCTGACCGTTTTTCCATAAATTCACCTAAGTAAGGTGTGCGTTTGCTTTCGCTTTAGCACACCTATGTCTACCAACACTGCTAGTACTATTCCAGAAACTTACGGAAAAATTCTGGAAAAATTTTTTTTAGCGCGTCAGCGTTAAAGCTAACAAGATTGCTGCGATCGCACCCACAAAAGTATTGATGGCGTTAACTACTTCGTTGGTTAACCAGCTAATTTTTGTTTGGAGAGTTGCACCAATGACGCTTTCTAAGTTGGTGGCGACAAAGGCGGCGATGACGCATAAACCGATACCTACTATATTAATTAAACCGACACCCCAAGCGACAAGGGCGATCGCTATTGAACCGATAATTCCTGCTAAAGTTCCCTCTAAACTGACTGCCCCTTCAGTTCCTCTGGCGACAGGTTGTAAAGTGGTAATCAGAAAAGTGCGTTTGCCGTAAGCTTTGCCGACTTCGCTGGCGCAGGTGTCGGAAAGTTTGGTGCTAAAACTGGCGACATAACCGAGTAAAAGTAAAGGCTGTAGGCTGGGGGAGAGAAAGTCCCAACTAATGGCAGCTACGCCTAAAGCACAAAGGGCTCCAGCTGCTGCGGAACCCCAAACATTTTCCGGGCCTCTGGCACCGGAACGCTTTTCGGCGATGCCTTCGGCTTCTTTTTGCGCCATGCCGATGCGGGTGACGGCTGATCCCACGAGGAAGTAAAACATCACTACTATGTAACCTTGCCAGCCGAGTGTTCCCCAAATCAATATGCCTAGTAACCAAGCGTGAAATAAACCTGCTGGAGTAAGTAATTTTTTGGGGATTACCCAGGCGATCGATAATAAAATTGTGTTTAATCCCACTGCAATTAACCAGGGATTTAGCGAATAAATAGAAGTAAACATTGCATACTAGCCTCTTGCGAAACAGTAAATTATGAATCAAGTTTTATTTCATCTTGCCTTTCCTGTTGGTAACATCGCCCAAACTAAAGAGTTTTATGTTGATGGTTTGGGGTGCGAAGTTGGGCGAGAAACGGCAAATTCTTTAATTCTCAATCTTTACGGGCATCAGATTGTTGCTCATGTTACTAAAGAATTGCTGACGGTGCAAAAAGGGATTTATCCCCGACATTTTGGTTTAATTTTCACGGAAGAAACAGATTGGGAAAGTTTGTTAGTGAGGGCGCAACAAAAGCAGCTGTGTTTTCACCAACAACCGAAACGGAGATTTGTGGGTTCGCCTACTGAACATCGTACTTTCTTTTTAGAAGATCCGTTTGACAATTTTTTGGAGTTTAAATTTTACTGTCAATTTTCGGCAATTTTTGGCGAAGCGGAGTTTGCCCAAGTGGGTGATGCTGTCTGATTTCTTCGGAAAGGGCATTTACTACTGCTGTAATTGCTTTAGGATCGGTAATCATCCAGGCATGAAGCGCAACTGGAACTTGCACATCTCGACCTACTAGCAGTTGAGAACTAGTGGGTGGCACAATCATTAAATCAAAAGGTGTCCAGATGGAAGTAAAGTTAATCTGTTCCAACATGGCAAAATCACGATTTAAGTCGGCTAAAAATGGGCTATCTGGTCGCATTTGAATGCTGCCGGGGCGATCGAGAAGATATGCTAAAACGGTGCCGCGATGGGGTGAGGAAACGGTGATAAAGCGCTGTACACGGTGGATTCCACCTAACCTTTGAATATAGTAACGGCTGACGATTCCTCCCATACTAAACCCAACGATATCCAAGGGTTGTTCGGGAGGAAAAGTTTTTTCTACATAATTAGCAATTTGTTTAGCTAAATAGTCTAGGGGTCGATCGCAATTGTTAGGAGTTAAGTCTATGTCATGGACTTGCCAACCTTTTCTCGCTAATTGGGGAGACATTTTACAGAAAACTGTGGCAGTATCGTTAATGCCGTGAATTAGGAGTACAGGGTTGGGTTTTGTGGTGCTGTTCATGGGGTTTTCCAAGCATTCCTTAGTTTTAGTTTAGGCGTTGTGCGATCGCTTTTTGCAAAGGACAACTGACAGCACCTCCACTGGCACATCTTTGGAGACGATCGCAAATTTGCCGCCAATATCTCTATTCATTCATATTTCTGTAAGTTGCTACGGAGGAAGGAGATATCCGATTTAAGTATCTGAAGATCCAATACTTAAATACGGTATCTAGAATTACTGGAAAAGTCGCAATAAACAAAAAGATAAAATCGCGACTTTCTGGTAAACCTAAATGGCGGGCTAGATTTTCTAAAAGTACTTCCCAACCATGTGGGGAATGATAGCCAACGAAGATATCGGTTAACAGAATAATAATAAAAGCTTTGGCACTATCGCTGAGTCCATAAACAATTTCATCCATAAAGGATTTCAAAATTATAATTTCCCGCCGACTAAACATAATTACTACGGCAAACATCGCTAATGCTGCTAAGTCAGAAAACACATTTTTAACTGCGTTAGCACTGGCGCGTCGGGATTCTTCGGCTATTTCATTTGCTCTTTCTTGTAGCTTTTCTTCAATTTTTTCTGGCTCAAGTTTTGGTGTTCCCGAAATTAAATAATCAAATCTTAGGCGCTCCTCAAATTTTTTTAACTCTGAAAGGGCTTCTCTTTCCAAGTCTTTATTGATGAATATACTAATTTTGTTCTTCTCTATTAAATAGTCAACTATCGGACCTGCGACCGCCAATTTAAATAGTTGAAAACTTAACAAAGGAACAATGATTAACGTTAAAATAAACCTCAAAGAAATAGCTGTTTTGGCTTTAGAACTACGGTATTTTTTAATAACTTCTTGTTCGGATTCTGGATCTAATTCTCTTTGAATTTTATTTAATGTGGAAAAAATTGACCTGGGTAATACTCCGGTTTTATCAATAACGGTTTCAAATGTATTAGTATCATCTTGATGCACAGCAAACAGATGATCTTCATTGTTCAACCTATCAACAGCCATAGCTTCGGTATGTTCCAGTTTGTTATTATTTGGGGGAACAACCATTAAGGAAGTAGAGGTGTTTTTACCATCTATTCTGGATCGGGTTCTGTATTTTGCTATTACTTGATCGATAAATTTAAGTTTCTCTAATGTTAATGTGACTTGCTGAGAGTTGGATATTCTTTGGTGAGTTTTACCATTGGTATCGGCAGAATTTACGGCAGATTTCACAAGGTTTTGACTAGTAATTAAATTCAGAAAATAACTACTAGCTTTAAATTCTCGGAGGCGATTAGCGGCAATAGTTAAATTTTGTTTTAATTCTGACTGAAAGTATGCTTTGACACTATCTCCATAATCAGTTTGATTGACAGAAATTTTGTTGCCTTCAAAATATTCGTCTTCAATGGCTTTGATTTGTAAAGCGGCGTTGTAGGCTTGTTCTAAGGCTCTTTCTGGTGTGTCAATGTACCAGTCTTTAACCGAGCGTACTAACCCTTGAATTGAGGTAAAAATGCTGTTAATCATAGCAGAGAGCGTTGTGAATTTGTTTTAGTTCGACAATTTTAGTTTGACAATAGGTATTGTTATAGCTTCAGTTTTTCAACGTATGTGGTATCATAGCAGATTCGACGGAGGAGAAACGGTGTTTTCTGAATCCATTTGGTTTTCTGGTTCAAGCCGCAGTGGAAAATCAGCACGTTTAATACAGCAGTTTTGCCATTGGTCAGAGTTAGGCTTTGATTTAGCAAACTTAGGTGCAGGAGATACCTTGGCGGGTCAAAGTGTTTCTTTCAGGAAACGCCGTTTAATTGCCAAGCAAGGTGTCCCAGCAGTTTTAGTATTTGCTGCTAATGGCGATAATCGGATTGAATTGACCGATCGCATCGCCGCAGCCAAACCTAATTTAACAGTACAAACAACCACACCTTTAGCTTTTTTTGAAAATGAAGTAACTCTATTTTGGCCGTTATTAATTCAACAGTTGAATTTGCCTGCACAATTTCCGCTGCGTCTGCGTCCAGAAGCGGAACAAGAATTTGCTACTCAGCTATGGCGACCGGAATTAGACCAGGGAATTGCGGTAAAAATGGGGGTGAATGAATATCGTTTGGTGCGGCGTGCTTTGGACTTATTATTATTAGCTGGTTTAAGCGGTACACCAATCGAAGACCTACCACAAATTTTAGCACAAGGTTTTCCTAAAGAGCCAGAAAATGATGATTTGCTAATTACTAATACCGAGTCATCAGTGGTAATTCCTTTGGAAATGTTGCTGCGTTGGCGAGACTGGTGTTGGCAAAAAGGTTTATTAACTTACGGGATTATTGCAGAATTATATTGGCGATATTTGTTACCTAATCAAAGT
>JBAVZX010000807.1:0-4460 GCA_049589015.1 Phormidium sp.
GTGATGGTGTTACCAATTGATAACCCACTTCAGGCAAAACAAATATTAGAACAACCTCAAAGTCCGTTTAATAAAAATCAGTGGACTGAACGCGAATATCAAGGTGTGACGATTAAAGAAACTAAAGTAAATAACAATGAACATTACTCAACCACAGTTATTGATGGGCAATTTTTAGTAATTAGTACAGATAGTAGAGGGATCGATCGAGTCATTGATACCTACAAAGGTGCCGCATCTTTAGCAAACACTCCCGGTTACAGCGAAGCTTGGCAAAAAATCGCTAACAACCAATATTTTGCTAAATTATATGTGAATATTCCCATCGCCGCTGCCGCCGCAAACAGTTCTGGACAGCAAATTTCTCCCGAAGGATTAGTGCAGATTCAACAACAGCAAGGTTTAGTAACAAATATTACTTTAGAATCCCAAGGAATTAGGTTAAAAAATATTTCTTGGTTAAAGCCAAATAGTCAACGAAAATACAAAATAACCAATAGTGCTGGAGCGATGCCTCAACTGTTACCAGCTAACACTTTAATGATGGTTTCTGGGGGAAATTTAAAACAGTTTTGGCAAGAATATGTTCAAGGTGCCGAATCAAATCCCATGACACCTTTTAAACCAAAAGAGTTAAGAAATGCAGTTAAAAGTTTCATTGAACTGGATTTAGATCAAGATTTGGTTTCTTGGATGGAAGGAGAATTTTCTTTATCATTAATTCCTTCAAAACAAACAAATGAAACAAATTCTCAATCGCCAAATATTGGGCCTGGGGTGGTATTTATGGTGAAAACAGGCGATCGCAAAACTGCCGAAAAAACCCTGGCACAACTGAATCAAATAATGAGTGATAAATACAAATTTAAAGAAGAGAAAAGTCAAATAGGTAATCAACCTCTAGTCAATTTAGTTTCTCCAGTATTAGGAATAAAAATGTCGCAAGGTTGGCTAGATGGGAATATTGCTTTTCTAACTTTAGGTGCGCCAGTTACAGAAAAAATTGTGCCTCGACCGAAAAACAACTTAACTCAAAATGAATTATTTCGCAGTGCAGTTCCTTCAGAACTAAGACCAAATAACGGTCACTTTTTCATTGATATTGAAAAAATGGGAGTAGATACTACGGCTAACTTGCTGAGTTTTCTATTACGACTTTCACCCGATATCACTACTCAAAATAACCTAAGAAATCAGCTTTCTCCCATGCAAGCAATAGGCGTTACCGCCGCAGTCAGCGACGAACGAAGTAGCCGCTTCGACATTTTCGTGAAGCTGAAAAAAGACAACGAAGGAGGGATTTTGCCAGCGCCGAATGTGCCTCAGAGGTAGAGAAGATGCAGAGGCATTGAAAAATTAACTCAAATAATTTACAGACTATTGACGATCGTCAATAGTCTGTTCATTTTTGCTATTCAAGATAGCAATGGTAACATCTCCTTCCGACCAACCTCCATTGTCATCATAAAAAGCGCAAGAAGTTTTTAGCATAATCAACTTGTTACGGGCAGAAGATTTCTTAATTGATAAAGTACCTTGAAATTGTTGGGAATTGATTGGCTTTCTAAACTTACTGGAAAAATTAACAATCAAAAAGTCACTAAGTTGACGACGTTTATAGATTTCCAAATTCCAGTTTTTCATCACTTCTAATAACTTATTTTCCACCAAATAAGCAATTAGAATATAAAAGAGTTGATTGTAGCAAATGTTAAACTCTACTGAATTGAAATGTCCAGTATCATCGATATAGCAAGATTCAGGAATAGAAAAATTAGCTTGTATAAACCAGGATTCTTGACGATCGCTTTTCGATTTGTCAAGTAAATGGCTTGATTCTGGATAATGAACTTGAGCTTGCTTCAAATACTTACAATTGTTTTTATAAGGTTCGAGAAACACATCTAATAAATCCTGTCTTACGTCATCTACTTTGGTAAATTTGGGCATAATATCCATAACTGTTCCTCTTGAAGCATCTGCACGATATAATCATCTTGATCGATGGGTAATCCCTCAACTTCCCTTCCTGAGAGACTTCTGTCTTTATACTAGTAAACTGCCAAAATAATGGTAGGGCTAAGGTACTAAACTAATAAAACAATAGAGGAGAACACATTTATGAATCTGGTTTTACTCCAGAATTGGTTGGATAACACGAGTTTTGCGATTTTATTCATTACCATGCTGGTTTACTGGGGAGGGGCAGCATTTCCCAATATTCCAGTTTTACCAGCATTGGGGACAGCGGGGATGGCGATCGCTAACCTTTGCATCGCCAGCTTACTTGGAGCACGCTGGATAGAAGCGGGATATTTTCCCTTAAGCAACCTCTACGAATCTCTATTTTTTCTAGCTTGGGGAATTACCACCATTCATTTAATTGCGGAAAATATGAGTCGTAGTCGGTTAGTAGGAGTCGTCACCGCACCTGTAGCGATGGGGATAACTGCATTTGCCGCATTGTCTTTACCCGCGCCAATGCAAACCGCAGAACCTCTGGTGCCCGCACTCAAATCAAACTGGTTAATGATGCACGTCAGCGTCATGATGTTGAGTTATTCTTGTTTGATGGTTGGGTCGTTATTGGCGATCGCATTTTTAGTAGTTACCAGAGGAAAAAACATCGAATTGCGAGGCAGTTCTGTAGGTACAGGAGGCTTTCGTAATCACCACGATCAACTGCGTCGTTACGGAAATTTAGTAACACAAACCGTAGGTGCTAAAGTCGAACAAACTGCTGCCATTCCGCAGCAAGTTGAATATAGCAGCAACGGTAAAACAGCAGTTTTAGAGGTAGTCAAAACCCAACCAATAGAAACAGCAGTCGAACCACTTTCACTGCAACGTCTCAACTTAGCCGAAATCCTGGATAATATTAGCTATCGAGTAATTGGCTTAGGATTTCCACTGTTAACAATTGGGATTATTGCTGGGGCTGTTTGGGCTAATGAAGCATGGGGTACTTATTGGAGTTGGGACCCGAAAGAAACCTGGGCATTAATTACTTGGTTAATATTTGCTGCTTACTTACACGCCCGAATTACTCGTGGTTGGCAAGGGAGAAAACCCGCAATTTTAGCAGCAACAGGTTTTGTTGTCGTCTGGGTTTGTTACTTAGGAGTTAACTTACTAGGTAAGGGTTTACACAGTTACGGCTGGTTCTTCTAATCTTCGTAGTTTAAGCGATCGGCACTCAATTATTCATAATTGTCAGCTGGTCGCTAACTTTTTGCAAATTTATGCAAAATTACCCAGAACTATACAGTAACTTAAATAGTTGTGAGTTATTCTAGAAAGTTGTGCATTTAAATTGCTAATTAGCTGTCACCGAGAATTGAGCGTTGTTGTCCTCCTTGCTGCAAAAGCTGATCCCTCTTGCTGACTAAAGCGTAAATTAAATGCTAAAAAGCTGATTAGCGTTCAGCTAAGTAAAAGCTACTTATGATTAAAATTCTACTGGTTGATGATAGCTTGACAGCTAGGGCTTGGGTTGCAGAATTACTCAGAAGTAAAGGGATAGAAGTTATTGAAGCAGCTGATGGCATTGAAGCAATCGAGAAAATGCAGATTCAATGTCCAGACTTAGTAATAACTGATATCGTCATGCCTAAAATGAATGGTTATGAACTTTGTCGGTGGATAAAGACACAATTTAAAGAAAAATATATACCAGTAATTATGTGTACGAGTAAAGATCAGCAATTCGATCATTACTGGGGAATTAAGCAAGGTGCAGACGCTTATATTACTAAACCTTTTGAACCAATAGATTTGATTAGGGCAATTAAAAAGCTTTTAGTTAAGAATTAATCAAAAAATTGCTAGATAATAGTTCCATACTAAATCACTGACATGGAAAACAAATTTGAACCACTAGACCTAGAAAATGATGTTATATCTGGGATTTCTGAGGAAATTCTTGAGGGTCGTCGCACTTTTACAGGTGAAGAATTACTTAAATCACTCAGAGAAAGTTTTAACCCCAGAGAAGAGGAATACGCTTTCTTTGAAAATGGAATAGATTGTAAAATTCTCCAACCTGGCAAAAATTGGCAAAAAGGAAAAATTAGAATTAATTTGGAATTTTGTCCAGACGAACCCACTCAACCAACTTCGCCACTAGACGATATTCGGAAACAAATGAAAGAAACCTAAAACTAACCCTTCCTCTTTCTCTTCCTCTGTGTCCTCTGCGTCTGGAGCGGTTCAAAAAAATATTATTCTTAAATCAAATAGGAGTGTTATCTATGAATAACTTTGAGGAACTTAGCAAAAACGATGTGGTATCAATTGAGGCTTTTGATGAAAAATCAGTATATGTAATATCTCAACCAATGTTAAAAGTAGAGCAATTCCAAGACAATGTTCTAGAAAATTTTTTAGGTAATAAAGAAGATAAAATCAGAAAAAAATGGCAATTTGAAGGAGTGAAATGTGAAGTATTAAAACCTGGAGGA
>JBAVZX010000808.1:0-3030 GCA_049589015.1 Phormidium sp.
GTATACCGTCACTCGCAACGATGAGCTTTATTATGTACCGAAGGGTAAACGGGTCAAGCTTTCTATGGATCAAAGTTCTAGTGCTGTGCGTTCTTTACTAGATATCGGCTTTTACCTAAAACACAAAGCTGAACCTGGTGATTTACTGATGGTAGATGAACCTGAATTGAACTTACACCCGGAAAACCAGCGCCGCATCGCTCGACTTTTCGCTAGGTTGATCAACCTGGGTATTAAAGTTTTTATTACTACCCACAGTGATTACATTATTAAAGAGTTAAATACATTAATAATGCTTAACCATGATAAACCTCATCTTAAACGAATTGCTCAAGAAGAAGATTATCGAGTAGAAGAACTTATATCTGCTGAAAAAATCAAAGTCTATATTGCAGAAGAGGCATCAATCAAACTAGAGGAAAGTCATAGAAAAATCAAATGCCAAACCTTGACACCAGCAGACATTAACCCGGAATTGGGTATTGAAGCCCGCAGTTTTGATCCAACCATTGAAACGATGAACCGGATTCAAGAAGCAATCGTCTGGGGTAAGGAGTAATGTCTGATATTGCTATCCTCAAAGAGATGATCAAAAAAGATGCTATAGTACCACTAAAAGAGCGACAAGAAGGAAAGCGTTTAAAATATTCAGTCACACTCACAGAACCTCAATATAATTATTCTGTAACGATTGATGGAATGCCCAAACATGATGAAGTTATTATTATCAATGTAGATTCTTTCGTAGTGCCAAGACAAGTTTTTAATGGCGAAAAAGGTGAATGCAGGCGAGCAGATTTTGTCATCATTACGAATAATGACACAGAAAAAATCATCCTTTGCATTGAGATGAAGAAACAGAAAGACTTAGAAAAAAACATTATCCAGCAACTTAAAGGATCACAGTGTTTTGTTGCCTATTGCAAAGAAATTGGCAAAGCATTCTGGCCTAAACATAACTTCCTTGATGATTATCAATATCTGTTTGTCAGTATCGGACACATCAGCATTTCCAAAACACAAACACGCTTTGAGAAAAAAAGTAAAATTCACGATAGTCCAGATCGGATGCTGAAGATTAAATACCCAAATGGCCTTCAATTTGCTCATTTGATAATATGAATAGAAGAAATCATTTAAGGGAGAATCATTACTTAACATAAGTAAACTGTGATAAGTAGTATTTTTTTGAAGGAAGTATGGCGCGGTTATGACTGAGTTACTTGAAAGAGCGATCGCTAAACTAAAAACCTTACCTGCTAGAGAACAGGATACTATTGCTGCCAAGATTTTAGAATAAATTGTGAAATACCGTAAATTAATCAAGTAATGGTATTCTTTATATTATTAAAATAAACTGATTAACTAACGTGAATCTTCCACCGATCGATCGCGCCCACCAAAACCCAACCAAAACCGCAATTGTCGCTACTGAAGGAACTTTTACCTATCAGGATTTACTGGAAACTTCGGCTAAAATTGCGACTAAACTTTTAGATAATATTGCAGATTTACAAGAACAGCGAGTTGCTTTTCTCATACCTTCGGGATTTCAATATGTTGCTACCCAATGGGGGATTTGGCGTGCGGGGGGAGTCGCTGTACCTTTGTGTGTTTCTCACCCAAAACCTGAGTTAGATTATGTAATTTCCGATTCCGGGGCATCAATTATTATTGCTCATCCAAGTTTTGAAACTCTCTTACGTCCAATAGCGGAAGAGAGAAATATCAGATTTATTTTAACTTCGGAAAGTCTGCCTGAACAAGTTAGTTTGCTGCCAAAAGTTGAGCTTACTAGACGAGCTTTAATTCTTTATACTAGCGGTACAACTGGAAAACCCAAGGGTGTTGTTACTACACATGAAAATATTCAAGCGCAAGTAACGAGTTTGATTTCTGCTTGGGGATGGACAAAGGACGATCGCATTTTGCACGTCTTACCTTTACATCATATTCATGGCATTATTAATGTGCTCACTTGTGCTTTGTGGAGTGGGGCCGAATGTCATATTTTACCTAAGTTTGATGCGGAGGTTGTTTGCGATCGCATTAGTCAAGGCGACTTAACTTTATTTATGGCTGTACCGACGATTTATGTTAAGTTAATTGCAGCTTGGGAAAGGAGTGATGGCGATCGACAAAATAGAATTTCTAATGGCTGTGCTAAAATGCGGTTAATGGTTTCCGGTTCCGCAGCTTTACCCGTTCAAGTATTAGAAAAATGGCAAAATATTAGCGGTCATTTTCTCTTGGAAAGATACGGAATGACGGAAATTGGCATGGCTTTATCTAACGCTTTAAATGGTGAAAGATTCGCCGGATATGTGGGTAAACCTTTGCCGCAAGTGGAAGTTAGATTAGTAGATGAAAATGGGGAATTAGTAACTCCGGGAACTCCGGGAGAAATTCAAGTTAAAGGCGCAACAGTTTTTCTGGAATATTGGCAAAAACCGGAAGCTACTGTTAAAGCTTTTCGCGATGGTTGGTTTTGTACGGGAGATTTTGCGGTAGTAGAAAACGATAATTATCGGATTTTGGGACGGATGAGTGTTGATATTATTAAAACTGGCGGTTATAAAGTTTCCGCTTTGGAAATAGAGGAAGTTTTACGCACTCATTCAGATATTTTAGATTGTGCAGTTGTGGGAGTGGAGGATGCAGAATGGGGTGAGCGAGTTTGTGCCGCTTTGATATTAAAATTGGGGAGTAATTTAAGTTTAGAAACTCTCAGAAATTGGGCAAAAGAACGATTGGCTACTTATAAAGTTCCTAGTAAAATTATGGTGGTTGAAGAGTTACCTCGGAATGCGATGGGGAAAGTTACTAAGCCTAGTGTGGCGAAGTTGTTTTAGTAATTACTCAACTTGCTAGTTAAAAATATTGATGAGATAAAAGCAGTTTGCATCTCAATTATTTCTCCGTTTTTTCATAATTAAAACGTAGACTCAGATCTTGCACCAGTCGCAAAATCTGCCTGCGAATCAATTCGCAGGCTAATAGCTAAACTCCTCTAAAGAGGACTAAATACTT
>JBAVZX010000809.1:0-1521 GCA_049589015.1 Phormidium sp.
GGATTGAGTGGAGTATTTGTAGATATGCTTATACTTTATTTACTCAGTGACCCCACAACCTTAGCTTTACCATTAACACGTAGTAAAATAATGGCTGGTGAAATTGCTATTTTCAATAATTTCCTGTGGAATGATGCTTGGACTTTTGGCGATATTTCCCGAAAACAGCGAGGCAACCTTCACCGTTTCAAAAGGTTTTTAAAATTTAATTTGGTTTGTTTAGCAGGACTAATTTTAAATGTGTTGTTGCTAAATTTATTGTTTAATCTTTTAGGGTTTGAGCGTTTACCTTATGGTCGATATCTGGCGAATTTAATTGCCATTGGAATTGTCACTTTCTGGAATTTCTGGATTAACTTAAAATTAAGTTGGCGAGTGACAGCAGTAAACAAATAAGTCTGTTGTAAGGACTTCAGTCCTTCCCAAGTAAGCGGGTAAGGACTGAAGTCCCTACAACAGACTTATTTATTTCCTAAAATGCTGGGATTTCCTGTATCATAAAAACCTGCGATACAAGCAATCATTAAAGTTGCTAAAGTACCCACAAATAAGGCTTTCCAAGCGAGTGAAGAAATGTCTTTGCGGCGCGAAGGTGCTAAAGCAATTGTACCACCTACGAAGATGCCAACTGAGGCAATATGAGCAAATCCAGTTAAAGCATAGCTGAGAATTAGGACAGTGCGATCGCTAATTTTCCCCGCTGCCGCCGCTTCTGCTAAAGCTAAGTAACAAGGAATTTCTGTTTCTAAAAGTCTCCGTCCAATAATTACCGAAGCTATCCAAGATTCATTTAAGGGAACTCCAGTTAATAACGTTAACGGATAAAACAGGACTCCGAGAATAGTTTGTAAAGTATTAGCACCTAATAATTGATTGATTAAAGCAACTAATCCTAAAATTAAAATTAGTATCGCCGCAATAGAAACAGCCATTTTCACTCCATCAAGTGCGCCCAAAATTGCCGCATCCATTGGGCTAACTCGTTCAATTAATTCTCCTGCTACTGTTTCTGTTGGTACTCTTTCTCCATCATTTTCCGGCTTTTCTTCTCCAGGTACTCCGGCAGCTGTTACAGGAATTTCGGTTTCTGGTACTAAGATTTTTGCTAAGACAAAACAAGCGGGTATCGCCATAATTGATGCTGATACCAAATGTCCTAAAATGTTGGGAAATACAGGTTTCAGGAAACTCACATAAATTGCTAATGTTGAGGATGCAGCCGTGCCAAAACAACAAGCTAAAATAGCACATAATTCGCTGCGTGTCATTTTCGGAATATAAGGTTTAACGGCAATTGCTGCTTCAATTCCCACAAAGATATTTGCCGCCCCACTTAGAGATTCTGCCCCACTTAATCTCATGGTTTTGTAGAAGACTTTGGCGAAAAAGTTGGTAATAATTTGAATTATGCCCAAGTTATAAAGTAATGCGATTAAACCGGAAAAAAATATGACGTTTGGGAGGGCGCGAAAAGCAAAAATATAGCCTAAATTTACTTCAGCTGGTTTGTCTGGTAAGGGG